>CAMIVF010000097.1 GCA_946401715.1 uncultured Clostridia bacterium
GTGCGGGCAACGATCTCGTTGATGGTCTTTCCTCTCTGTCCGACGACATCACCGATCTTGGCCGGATCGATCTGGATCTGCACGATCTTCGGTGCGTACGGTGACAGCTCAGTTCTGGGCTCGGCGATGCACGGCAGCATCACTTCATTGAGGATATACTCTCTTGCCTGTCTTGTGCGGGCAATGGCTTCCTCGACGATCGGCCGGGTCAGTCCGTGAATCTTGATATCCATCTGGATCGCGGTAATGCCGTCATGTGTTCCGGCAACCTTGAAGTCCATGTCTCCGAAGAAGTCTTCCAGGCCCTGGATATCGGTCAGAACGAGATAATCGTCATCGGTCTCGCCTGTCACCAGGCCGCAGGAGATGCCGGCTACCGGCTTCTTGATCGGGACGCCGGCTGCCATCAGGGACATCGTCGAAGCACAGATCGAAGCCTGTGAAGTGGAGCCGTTTGACTCGAAGGTCTCGGACACCAGACGGATCGCATACGGGAATTCTTCCTTGGAAGGAATCATCGGGCGAAGCGCTCTCTCAGCAAGCGCGCCATGACCGATCTCACGGCGTCCCGGTCCTCTTGACGGCTTGGTCTCGCCGACGGAATAGGACGGGAAGTTGTACTGATGGATGTAACGCTTTTCGGTAACATTCTCATCCAGACCCTCGACTCTCTGTACCTCAGAGAGCGGGGCAAGCGTCGTAACGGTGCAGATCTGCGTCTGTCCGCGGGTGAACATCGCGCTTCCGTGGACTCTCGGGATCAGGTCGATCTCAGCCGCAAGCGGACGGATCTCGTCGATCTTTCTGCCGTCCGGTCTCTTGTGATCCTTGAGGATCATCTTGCGGACCGTCTTCTTCTCATACTGGTACATCGCATCCGGAAGGATGGCGAGCCAGTCTTCCTTGTCCGCCCACGCTTCTTCCACGCGCTCGGTCAGGACGCGGATATTCTCTTCTCTTTCCTGCTTGACGTCCGTAAAGACAGCCTTTTCCATCTCCTCACCGGGAACCAGTTCCTTCAGAGCGGCAAATACTTCTTCCGGCACGGCAGCAGATTCATAAGCATGCTTCGGCTTTCCAACCTCAGCCACAATCTTGTTGATAAAGTCGATGATCGTCAGGTTGATGTCATGGCACTTGTAGATGGCCTCGATCATCTTCTCTTCCTTCACTTCCTTCGCGCCGGCCTCAATCATGATGACCTTGGTGGAAGTGGAAGCGACAGTCAGCTGAAGGTCGCCCTCATCCCACTGCTTCTGGGACGGGTTGACGATAAACTCGCCGTCGACCAGGCCCATCTGCGTCATGGCACAGGGACCGTCAAACGGAATGTCAGAGATGCATGTAGCGATGGCGGAACCAAGCATGGCAACCAGCTCAGGCCTGCATTCCGGATCAACGCTCATCACCAGGTTGTTCAGCGTTACGTCGTTGCGGTAATCCTTCGGAAACAGCGGACGCATCGGACGGTCGATGACTCTGCAGGTCAGAACCGCGTTCTCACTGGCCTTTCCCTCTCTTTTGTTGAAGCCGCCCGGCATCTTGCCGACCGCATAGTACTTTTCTTCAAAGTCAACGGAGAGCGGGAAGAAGTCGATCCCTTCACGGGGCTTCTCAGAAGCCGTTGCGGTACTCAGAACCGTCGTGTCGCCGTAATGCATGAATGCAGCACCGTTTGCCTGTGCTGCAACCCTGCCGATGTCGACGCTGAGCGTGCGCCCTCCGATCTCCATGGAAAATGTTTTTCCTTTTTGCATGATGAATGATTCTCCTTTCGATGAAATGTGTATGACACAGCCCATCTCCGAATCAACTGGAAAACCCACCTGGACCTGAACCAGATCAGCTTTACAGTTGCCTCGACAGATGTGCCGGTCGTCTGTCTTCAGCCAGGCAGGAATGCCCCATCCCCGGCTGCTTTCAGCCTGACATGCAGATTTCCTGCAGGCTCACTTCACAGCTAAAGCACCCGGCCCTGGATTGGTCCGGGTGCTTTCTGTTCGGATATTACTTACGAAGTCCGAGCTTCGCGATCAGTGTACGGTATCCCTCGATGTCATTCTTCTTGAGATACTCGAGCAGGCCTCTTCTCTTACCGACCATCTTCAGAAGTCCTCTTCTGGAGTGGTGATCCTTCGGGTTCTCCTTCAGGTGCTCAGTGAGCTCTCTGATTCTCTCGGTAAGAACCGCAACCTGAACTTCCGGTGAGCCGGTATCTCCGGGCTGTCTTCCGTACTCTTCGATAATCGCTGTCTTTTTCTCTTTTGTAATCATCTTAGTTTCCTCCTGTTTCTTTAAACCACCTGTCACGAAGGAGAGGTCGGAGTGATCCGTCTCCCTGGTGAAGGCTGCGTAACCATACTTTTGGACTATATCATTATCGGCATACGGAAGTCAACCCCATGCCGCCCTGCGGTCTTTCTGAATCTGGTTTTTCAGATCATCCAGACTGGAAAACTTTGTCTCCGGGCGGATAAACCGAAGCAGTTCATGCGAAATCCACGATCCGTAAAGATCCGAATGAAAGTCCATCAGCGTTGTCTCCGCTCTCCTGGTCCCTCCGCCGACCGTCGGTCTGGTTCCGATGTCCGTGAGCCCTCTTCTGACAGAGTGATCCGGGAGCGTGGTAATGGAAGCATACACGCCATCCGGCGGAAGAATCTTATGCGCATCCAGTGCCAGATTCACCGTCGGTATCCCGATGCCGGTTCCGATGTGCGCTCCGTGCTCTACCGTTCCGCAGATGGGATACGGCCTTCCCAGAAGCGCTTCGGCCAGTTCCATATCCCCTTTACCGAGCGCTTCACGCACCCGGGTAGAACTGACATCCTCGCCCTGATAGCGCTCCTTCTCCAGGATCAACGTACGGCAGCCATATGTTTCACAGATCGCCTGCAGGTCCGAAGCATTTCCTTCTCTGTTATGCCCGAAGACAAAATCCGTGCCGACGGCCGCGTATCGGGTATGCAGTGTCTCCTCCAGGATCGTCCGGACAAACGCTTCCGGGTTCAGATGCATAAACTGTCTGGAGAAGGGACACTCAACCAGAACGTCCACACCCAGAGACTCCAGGTACAGCGCACGCTCCTCATGGCTCAGGATCGCATCCCGGTCCACCTCAATCGCGAACACAACACTGGTCAGATGATGGCTTTGCGCGTAACTGACGATATTTTGGACCAGCTTTCTGTGACCGGTGTGGATCCCGTCAAACTTTCCCAGCGTCACAGCGCTCCCGGCTTTCCTTCCGGAAAGATCCGAGCATCTGTATTCTTCTAAATCATGAAATACTCTCAAGCCTGTATGCTCCAGATTATCATAACAAACCAGACAACGCCTCGGCGCTCACTTCACAGAAGCATACGCCAGGGAAGATATTTTCCCTGCTTGTGATCAAACCGGTAAACCGCAAGGAAAGTTCCGTCCAGGGTACACATTCGGATCAGTTCTCCCGCGCCGCTGTCTGGAAGGTTCAATTCTTTCACTGTCAGCGCATTTCCATTCAGCAGCTTTTTCTCACAGGCCGCAGACGGTACCCGGACACGAAGACAGTCAGGAAACAGTTCTTCACTGGGAACGATGAATTCCCCGATTTTTCCTTCTCCTGCCAAATCCTCGATCTTGCCAAGCGTAAGTGCATCTTCCAGCAGGAAACCGCCTGCTCTTGTCCTGGTCAGTTCTTTCATGGCTGCGCCGCAGCCAAGCTTTTCCCCGATATCGTGGCAGAGCGTCCGTATATAGGTGCCCTTCGAACAGTCAACGGAAAATGTCACCTCAGGCAGAGCGATCCTTTCCAGCCGGATGTCCGTGATTTTGACAGGGACCTTCTTTCTCGGGATTTCCTTTCCTTCCCGCGCAAGATCATACAGCCGCTTTCCACCCACGCGCTTGGCCGAATACATCGGCGGGAGCTGTTCATAGCCTCCGATAAAGGAAAGGAGTGCGCTGCGGACCTGTTCTTCGTCAGGAAGAGGGCCATCGTGCCGGGACAGGATCTCCCCCGTCATATCCTGCGTATCGGTCACAACGCCGAGCAGAAGCACCGCACGGTAGCTCTTCTCATGTTCCATGACATATTCGGACAGTCTGGTGGCCGATCCCAGCAGAATGGGCAGTACCCCCGTCGCAGCCGGATCCAGTGTCCCGGCATGACCGATCTTTCTCTGATGAAGAATGCCGCGCAGCTTCGCGACTACATCATTGCTGGTGTAGCCGGGTTCTTTACAGACATTCAGAATTCCATTCAACATACGCTTCTCACTGCTAATCCAGCTGTTTGGAAACCTGCAGGGCGATATTGTTCACCACATCATGGACGCTGCCTTCAATCGTACAGCCGGCTGCCCTGACATGTCCGCCGCCCTGGAAATACAGGCCGATTTTCGCAACATCCACCATGCCGTTCGAACGGAGACTGACCTTATACTGGCACGGTCCCGTTTCATAGAGAAACACCGCTACCTCCACGCCTCTTGTCACACGGAGCTGCTGGACGATGCCGTCCAGATCTTTCGGCTCAACCTGGTAAAACTCCATGTCTTTCTTTCGGATGGCCGTGAAGATCATCCTTCCGTCCAGCATCAGAATGCTTTCCGTCAGCGCCCTTCCGAGCAGCTGATTCTGATGATAGGATTTCAGGTAAAATGTCTCATCACAGATCTTCGAAAAATCGATCCCCAGATCCATCAGCCAGCCGCCCACCATCATGGTTCTGCTGGAAGTGCAGCTGTACTGGAAGACACCCGTATCATGCACGATCCCCATATACAGAGCCTCCGCCATCTCCCTGGTCAGCCGGTCACGGCCGATCAGCAGCGCGACCAGCTCGGAAGCGGAGCTGGCATCAGGCTGAATCTCATTGATCATGCCAAAGCCCTTGTTCGAGATATGGTGATCGATCACGACAGTCTTCTTTGCCGCGGCAAAATACTTCTGCGATGCGCCGAGCCGCAGCAGATCAGAGCAGTCAACCGCAAAAAACACATCATGCGGCGGCACGCCGGGACTGTCATGAATGATCTCGTCAGAGCACGCAATAAACCGGAATGCTTCGGAATAGCTGTCCTCGAGGTATACGGTTGCCTGAATTTCAGGCCAGTATGCCTTCAGAAAGAGGTAAAGCCCCATACAGCTTCCATAGGCATCCCCGTCCGGTTTGACATGTCCGCAGATCCCGGCTGTTTTCACGCCTTCCAGTATGGAGTCCAGATTAATCAACCGACGTTTCCTCCGTATCTGTGTCTGCATGACGGCTCTCGTCCTGCGCTATGACTGCATCGATAATTTTAGACATACCGACACCGTATGCAATCGAATCGTCCGCAATGAACCGGATCGAGGGCGTATTGCGCAGATTCACGGTTCTTGCAAGCTCCCTCCTGATATATCCCTCCGCCTTGGTCAGTCCCTCAACGGTTTCTTCCAGCGCTTCGGAAGTTCCCAAAACAGAAACATAGGCTTTGCATGTCTTCAGATCCGGCGCGACTTCAACCTTGGTGATGCTCGTCATCGGATCAATCCTCGGATCCTTCAGCTCATGCATGACAATCTCCTGAAGCTGCTTCCGGACCTCTTCATTCATGCGGATATTTTTAATACTGTTCTTTCGCACCTTATCACCTTCTTTGTATCTTCCCGTGACTGCATACACCCCTTCGCGAAAACCCTTTCAGGTCCGCTCCGGGGTGCTTAACAGATTGTTCCAAATCAATTCGCCGCTGGCTTCAGCGTTTCGCCGGAACGAAGCTTTGAAAGCTTCATCAGCTGCGGGATACCTCCACCATCGTGTAAACTTCGGCCTGATCGCCTTCGCGGATCTCGCTGAAGCCGTCAAATACAAGACCGCATTCGAATCCGGCACGTACTTCCTTGACATCGTCCTTGAATCTCTTCAGGGAGGCAATGGCGCCGTCGAAAACCTGGTCTCCGTCTCTGGTAATCCTTGCTTTCGATCCTCTCTGGACGACACCGTCAAGGACATAGGAACCTGCAATGTTGCCGATGCCGCTGGCTTTGAAGATCTGGCGGATCTCCACATGGCCTGTGACCTTTTCTTCATAGACCGGCTCCAGCATACCCTTCATGGCATTCTCAACGTCATTGATGGCGTCATAGATGACCTTGTAGAGTCTGATGTCCACGCCCTCATGCTCCGCGGTTGACTTCGCCTGGGCATCCGGGCGGACATTGAAGCCGATGATAATCGCATTGGACGCACTCGCAAGCGTGACATCGGATTCATTGATCGCGCCGACTGCAGAATGAATAATCTTGACGATTACTTCATCGTTCGACAGCTTGAGGAGACTCTGGCGAAGAGCCTCGACAGAACCCTGCACGTCCGCCTTCACGATCAGGTTCAGATCCTTCAGCGTACCTTCCTTGATCTGGTTGAACAGATCATCCAGGGAAGTTCTCTTGCGGGATTCTTCTATCATCTTCTCCTTGCCGACCGTGATAAAGGTTGCGGCAAAGTTCTTTGCTTCCTTCTCGGTCTCCGGTGATGTAAAGATCTCGCCGGCACCCGGTACATCAGAGAAACCGATCACCTCAACCGGCATGGACGGACCGGCTTCCTTGACCCTTCTTCCCTTGTCATCCGTCATCGCCCTGACCTTACCGAAGCAGGATCCGGCGTCAATCGGGTCTCCGACATGAAGGGTACCCTTCTGCACCAGAAGAGATGCGACAGGACCGCGGCCCTTGTCGAGCTTGGCCTCGATGACAAGACCTCTTGCGCGGCGGTCCGGATTCGCCTTCAGTTCCATGACATCCGCAGTGAGAAGAATCATCTCAAGCAGATCGTCGATTCCCTCATGGGACTTCGCTGAAACCGGAACCATGGTTGTGCTGCCGCCCCAGTCTTCCGCAATCAGCTCATACTCTGTCAGTTCCTGCTTGACACGGTCAATATTCGCGCTCGGCTTGTCGATCTTACTGATCGCAACGATAATCTCAATTCCGGCAGCCTTCGCATGGTTGATCGCCTCAACGGTCTGCGGCATGACGCCGTCGTCCGCCGCAACGACAAGCACGGCGATATCCGTAGAGTTCGCGCCTCTCATACGCATGGCTGTAAATGCTTCGTGGCCGGGCGTATCAAGGAAGGTGATTGTCCTGTCATTGTAATGAATGACAGACGCACCAATATGCTGCGTGATTCCGCCCGATTCACGATCCGTCACATGCGTATCGCGGATCGCGTCAAGCAGAGAAGTCTTTCCATGGTCGACATGACCCATGACGCAGACAACAGGAGGTCTGGATACCATACTCTCCTCGCTCTCTTCTTCTTCCTTGAGAAGATCAGCGATCAGGTCCTTCTTCTCCTCATGCTCGCACAGGATCTCATATTCGACAGCAATCTCTTCGGCCTCTTCGTAAGTGAGGTCAGAATTCATCGTGACCATCTTGCCGGACATGAAGAGTTTCTTGATGATCGCAGACGCCTGCACCTTCATCTTGTCCGCAAGCTCTTTCAGCGTCACATGATCCGGCAGAATGATCGTCTTGATCTTCTCTTCTGCCTTCGGCGGTTCTACCTTGGCGGCAGACTGCGCCTTGTTCGGATCCTTGCGGCGTCTTCCGGTCTGGACACGATCGTTCGCATCAAACCGGTTGTACTTCTCATTCCTGTCTTTTCCGTCTCTGCGCCCGCCGGCGTTCTTTCCGCGTCCGGGTGCGCCCTCACGGTTCTGGTCATATCTGCCCTTGGCGGAGTTGTTCCTGCCCTGCTGGCCCTTTCCGGAAGATACGCCCGGCCTGGAAGCCGGCGCAGGGGCTGCTTTTGGCGAAAATGCGCCGCCCTGCTGTCTCTGCGGACTCTGGGATCCTCTGGAACGGTCCTGCTGATAAGGACGTCTTCCTTCCGCGGGTCTTTGCTCACTGCGCTGCGGGCCACGGTCTCCCGTCTGCGGGCGACGTGCCGGCGCTGACTGGGAAGAAGCAGGCCTTCTTGCCGGAGCCTGGCTCTTCGGAGCACTTCCGGCCGCTGGCCTTGCAGTGCCTTCTCTCCTTGCAGCCGGAGCCGGAGCAGTCCCCTGGACAGGTCTGGCTCCGATTGCCGGCGAAGATGCACTCTGCACTGGCTTCGTTCCTGCCGCAGGCGGATTTACGGAAGGTGTCTGGGACGCGGGAGCAGCCCCCCGGCTGCTTCCGGGCGCGGGGGATGCCGCAGACGGATTCTTCGCAGTTCCAGGCATCTGGCCCTGTACGGCAGGACCTCCTGCATGCTGCGGACGCTCCGGTCTTCTCGGTACTCCTGCACCCGGCGCATCCTGCGGGCGTAATGACCTGGCATTGGGATCCGGCATACGGCCGGGTGCATCCGGTCGTCTCCTGACCGGTCCGCGCGCGGTGTGAGCCACAGGAGCAGCGCTTCTTTGCTGCGCCTGTTTGGTCGGCATTCTGGAGATCACGCCGCTGCGCGCATTCTCACGGCGAAAGACCGCTACGAACTTCTTTTTCTTCGGCGCGCCTTCTTCACCGGCAGGCGCCTTGGCGGAAGGATCCTTCCGCGCAGCCGGAGCCTGAGCGGCAGCTGCAGCCGAAGCCTGAGCCGCAGCCGGAGCCTGTGCGGCAGCCGGAGCAGATGCCGGCGCTGCAGAAGCTAAGAGCTTTGCTCTGACCTTTGTTGCCGCATCCTCCTCAATACCGCTGGCAGG
>CAMIVF010000098.1 GCA_946401715.1 uncultured Clostridia bacterium
AACTCCGCCTGGACGGATACCGGAGGGCGCTGAAGGATCATGGAATCGAAGAGGACCCTGCGCTTGTCGCGCATATGCGGGGAGCGGGCCCGATCTATACGATGCAGAACGGATACGACAGAACGAAGGAACTGCTTGCGTCCGGTACAGCGTTTACGGCGCTGTACGCGATCTCCGATACGATCGCGATCGGTGCGTGCAAGGCGATCTTCGACAGCGGCCTGCGCGTGCCGGAAGATATCTCCGTCGTCGGGTTTGACGGGCTGGATCTGGCAGGTTATTATCACCCGTCGATCACGACCATCGAGCAGCCGATCAACGAGATGGCGCTCGAGACAAGCCGGATGCTGTTCCGTCTGATCCGGGAGAAGGACCTGAAGGAGAGGCACATCTTCCAGGCAGCACTCAGGGAGGGACAGTCGGTAAAGGCCATTTAATCACTTCCGCCGGAAGCTTCAAACTTCGCCGCCGGATTCCTTTGATGATCAGTCACAGGAACTGCGCGGCGAAGTTTTGAATTCATCTTAAAATATTCCCCCCAATCTTAAAAAGATCGCTTAGAATCTTCCACCACCTCATAAAACGATAGGTTGTTCATAAAAGTTCCCGATGCTATAGTGCAGTCATATGGTAAATATTATGCAAGGTGCATAATAAACACAGTGAAGGAGGCTGTACTATGAAAAGAAAAATGGTTTCTGTATTGCTGTCAATGGCAATGGCTGCAACCCTTGCCATGCCGGTGCTTGCGGACGACGCAGCTCTGACGGAGCTGGCTCCGAATGACAAAGGCGCTGAAGAACTGACGCTTTGGCACTATTTCGATGCGTCGGCAGACGCGCAGGCGATCATCGACTTCTGCAATGAGTACAATCAGCTGCAGGATGCGGTTTACATCAATCCGACTTATGTATCCCGCCAGGAACTGATGAACCAGTATACGATCGGCGCGGTTTCCGGTGAGCTTCCGGACATCGGCATGGTTGATTCCCCGGATATGGCTTCTTACATTTCCCTGGGCGTGTTCGAGGACGTGTCGGACAAGTTCGCTGACTGGGACGAGATCGAAAACTTCTATCCGGGCCCGCTGTCCTCCTGCAAGGATGCGGACGGAAAGATCTACGGACTGCCGCAGAACTCCAACTGCCTGTGCCTGGCCGTGAACATGGATGTCCTGAAGGAAGCCGGCATTGAAGAGATCCCGGCAGACCTGGATGCATTCAAGGAAGCGGTTGAGAAGACAACAGACGCGGAGCAGAGCAGATACGGTTTTGCGATGAGCGCGGTCTCCACAGAAGAGGGAACCTTCCAGCTGCTTCCGTGGATTGTTGCGACCCACAACGGAACCAAGACTTCCCTTTCTGATCTGACAGCAGCGGACGCTGCAACCGGCCTTGATGTCCTTGGCGGATTCGTTGCGAACGGCCAGATGAGTCCTGAGTGTGTCAACTGGACCCAGGCGGACGATTACAATCAGTTCTGCGCAGGCAAGGCTGCACTTGCTGAGATCGGAACCTGGCATCTTGCCACCATCGCAGACGATGTCAACGGTGCGTTCGAGTACAAGGTAGCGCTGCTTCCGACCGGTGATGCCGGAACGAGCAGTTCCACCATCGGCGGCGAGAACTTCGGTATCTGCACCGGCTGCAAGAACGTTGACGAAGCAACCAATTTCCTGAAGTGGTTCATGAGCGCTGAACAGGAAGCAAAGTGGGCTGTCCAGGCCGGCAAGCTTCCGATCAGATCTGACGCGGAGCCGGTATATGACTACGAGGAAGAAGGTTTCCAGATGTTCCTGGACGAGATGAACTATGCGCTGGCAAGAGGACCGCACGCTGAGTGGCCGTCGATCTCCGAGCAGATCTACACCGCAGCCCAGAAGGTATTCCTGAACGGCGAGTCTGCGGCAGACGCCCTTGCGGCAGCGAACGAAGTGATTGCCCCGATCCTTGAGGCGAATCCGCTTCCGGAGCAGTAATTCTCCAGCCTGAAACTGGATCTGAATGCCGGTCTGAAAAAGGCCGGCATTCCTTATAACGACGCAGATCATATCAGGCCGAAGGAAAGGAAGGGAACACTGTCATGGCCGCAATCGCAAAGCAAAAGACCAGGGGAAAGAAGAACCGGAGAGAGAATGAAGGATATGCGTTTATTCTTCCGGGCATCATCTATATGATCCTGGTGGTCGGATATCCGATCGTCTACAACTTTATCCTGAGCTTCAAGGATACCAACGTCCAGAACCTGGCAAAAGGGACTTCCGTATTTATCGGACTGCAGAACTACAAGGAGCTGTTCAGCAATCCGACCTTTCTCCTGATTCTGAAGAACACCTTCATCTTCACATTCGGGAGCCTGGTCTTCCAGTTCACGATCGGATATCTGCTTGCCCTGTTCTTTTACAAAAGATTCACGCTTGCAGGCCCGATCCGCGGTCTGATGCTGATCCCCTATATGATGCCGATGGCAGTCACCGGCCTGCTTGGCCAGAACCTGTTTCTTCAGGATGGGTTGATCAACGAGATCCTGTCCTGGTTCGGCGTGGGAGCGCTTCCGTGGCTGACGTCCACTGCCACCGCCATGGTCGCCGTAGTCATCATGAACTGCTGGGTCGGCATTCCCTTCAACATGCTCCTTCTGATCTCAGGACTCTCCAATGTGCCTGACGATGTGTATGAAGCTTCTGCCATTGACGGGGCATCGAAGATACAGCAGTTCTTCCGGATCACATTTCCGCTGATGAAGGATGCGATTCTTGCTGTGCTGATGCTCGGATTCATCTATACCTTCCGCGCGTTCGACCTGATGTTCATCATGACAGCCGGCGGTCCCCTGAACTCCACGGATGTGCTGGGCACCTATTCCTATATGCTGTCCTTCACCCAGTATCAGTTCTCGAAGGGATCCGCGGTTGCGATTGTCCTGTTCCTGTGCCTGATGGTCATCGGCATCCTGTACCTGATTCTGATTGTGAAAGGAGAGAAGGACGAATGAAGAACGATCTGAAAAAGCAATATCTCTTTCACACGAAGGAAGGAAGAAGGAATCTGCTCCTGTCACTGGCTGCAATCCTGATTGGCGTTCTCTTCCTGTTTCCGATCTACTGGATGCTGCAGATTTCCTTTAAGTCTGACATGGAAACCTTCGGAAAGGTACTGACCTTCTTTCCGCATCAGTTCACGATCGATCCCTGGATGGCGAATCTGGGCGACAAGAACTTCCTGGAATCCCTGCGCAACAGCTTTATCAACGGCTTTCTGACCATGGTACTGACCGTTTTGTTCGGCATTCCGGCTGCCTACGGAATGGGGCGTTATAAACTCAAGGGCTATCAGGCGTTTCTGCTGATCTTCCTGGTCGCGCAGATGCTTCCGGCCTCTTTGATGCTGACGCCGATGTATCTGACCTTTAATAAAATGCATCTGCTGGGCACTTTCTTTGCGCCGCCCATCGCGATTGCGGCCGGATCGGTGCCGTTTGCGGTGGTTACGCTGCGGCCTTACTTCAAGAGTGTGCCGGTCGCGCTGGACGAAGCCGCCAGAATCGACGGCTGCAGTTCCCTCAAGTCATTTTTCCTGGTGATGATCCCCGCGGTCAAGACAGGTATCATCACGATTATCACAATCTCGTTCCTGAACGGCTGGAATGACCTGATGTATACCATGACATTCAACGTTAAGCCGGAGATGCGCCCGCTGACTGCGAACATTCACAAGTTCCAGAGCAAATACGGGACAAAATGGAACTGTATCATGGCATATGGCGCCATCCTGGTGCTGCCGGTTATCATTATGTTTATCTTCCTGCAGAAATACATTGTCGGCGGTATGACGGCCGGTGCGGTGAAGGAGTAAAAGGAGGAGAAGATGGAAGAAAGGACGATCGTGAATACGATGGGGACGAGTGCCCCGGAAGTGGCGAATGAAAAGAGCCGCCTGTTCGGCAGCTTCTGCAAGGCAGACAATGCACTGTGCTACCGCCTGGGAGCCGAGCGTCTGTTCATCACCCCGTGGGGAGAGAACAGCTTTCGCGTTACTTCGACCAAGTGTGCTGTCATGCCAGACGAGAGATGGGCGCTGACAGAAGAAGTAAAGCCGGTCCGGGCAACGATCCGGATTGAGGAGATGCAGGCGTCCATTACCAACGGACGGATCACTGCAGTCATCAACAACGTGGGAAAGATCGAATACCGCAATGAGAAGGGAGAACTTCTTCTGGAGGAGTATCTCAGGAACAAGAATGACATGCACGGCAGCACGACCAGTTCCCTGATGATCGACGCCAGGGAATTCAAGCCGCTCATCGGCGGTGACGAATATGCGCTGAAGGTCCGCTTTGTCTCGAATCCTTCCGAGAAGATCTACGGCATGGGACAGTACCAGCAGCCATACCTGGATCTGAAGGGAATGGACCTGGAGCTGGCGCACCGGAACTCACAGGCCAGCGTACCGTTCATGATCTCTTCTCTGGGATATGGTTTTTTGTGGAATAACCCGGCGGTCGGCCGTGTGAACTTCGGAAAGAATATCACCACCTGGGAGGCGGCATCCACAAAGAAGATGGATTACTGGATCACCGCGGGAGACACGCCGGCCATGATCGAGGAAGCGTACGCGTCTGTCGCGGGCACCGTTCCGATGATGCCGGATTACGCGATGGGCTTCTGGCAGTGCAAGCTGCGCTATCAGACGCAGGAGGAGCTCCTGGAGGTGGCACGGGAATATAAGAGAAGAGGACTTCCCATCTCTGTCATCGTTGTGGACTTTTTCCACTGGCCGCTGCAGGGGGAGTGGAAGTTCGATCCTGTGTACTGGCCTGATCCTGACGCCATGATCGCGGAACTGAAGGAGATGGGCATCGAGCTGATGGTTTCCATCTGGCCGACCGTCGACTACAGAAGTGAGAACTTTACGGAAATGAAAGAGCGGGGCCTTCTGATCCGCACCGACAGAGGCTATCCGATCTCGATGGACTTCCAGGGCAACACACTTCACTATGATTCGACGAATCCCGAGGCAAGAGCGTATGTCTGGGAAAAGGCAAAGAAGAATTACTACAGCAAGGGCGTGAAGGTGTTCTGGCTGGATGAGGCAGAGCCGGAGTATACTTATTACGATTTCGACAATTACCGTTACTTCCTGGGACCGGATGTCCAGGTAGGAAACATCTACCCGGTCATGTACGCAAAGACCTTCTTCGACGGTATGAAGAAGGAAGGGCAGGAGAATATCATCAACCTGCTCCGGTGCGCGTGGGCAGGATCCCAGAAGTATGGCGCGCTGGTCTGGTCCGGGGATATCATGTCATCCTTCGAGAGCCTGCGGGACCAGTTCGCGGCTGGCCTGAATATGGGAATCGCCGGCATTCCGTGGTGGACCACCGACATCGGCGGATTCTTCGGCGCGGATGTCAGGGATCCGGCATTCCATGAACTACTGGTCAGGTGGTTCGAATACGGAACCTTCTGCCCGGTCATGCGCCTGCACGGCTATCGCTGGCCGATCCAGCCGCAGGTCGGAACCACTGGCGGCGCGACCTGCCTGTCCGGCGCGCCGAATGAGGTGTGGAGCTACACGGACGAGGTCTATGAGATCCTGAAGGATTATCTGTTCCTGCGGGAGAAAATGAAGCCGTACATCACGACAATCATGCAGCAGGCGCACGAGAAGGGCACACCCGTCATGCGGCCCCTGTTCTATGACTTCCCTGAAGACGGGAAAGCGTGGGAGACAGAAGATGCCTATATGTTCGGCCCGGATGTTCTGGTTGCCCCCGTCATGTATGCGGGACAGACCACGAGAAGCGTCTACCTTCCCGCGGGCGCTGTCTGGACGAACTACTGGACCGGTGATAAGCTGGAAGGCGGACAGACGGTCAGCGTGGAAGCTCCGCTGGAGCAGATCCCGCTGTTTATGAGAGACGCGTTTCAGCTTTAAGCAGAGCGCTTACGATTATGGCAGACAGAAAAAACTCAAAACTGAGCCGGGCCTTTGATTTTCAGGGCCCGGTGTATACCTGGGGCAGCAAAGCATTTGATGTTGTGCTGCTCACTGTATACTGGGTGGCCGGGAGCCTTCCGCTCGTCACGATCGGCACCAGCGCCGCGGCACTCTATTATGCCACAGACCGCTCTGTCCTGGAGGACAGGGATACGGCGACGGAATCCTTCTGGCGCTCCTACAGGAAAAACCTGAAAATGGGGACCGCACACTGGCTGCTGTCTCTGGCGCTTGGTTTTGTCTTCCTGCTGAACTTCGGAATCTGCAGGGCGAAGATGACGGGGCATATGCAGTGGATCTTCTGTGCCCTGTACCTGGTGCTGACGGCGTTTTTGATCATGAACGCATGTTATGTGTTTCCGATGGTGGCCAGGTATGACATGCCGTTCGGCTGGTATCTGCGCGGTTCCTTATACTGCGTGTTCCGCTATTTTCCGGTATCGTTGTTCCTGCTTGCCATGATCGCGGCGGGATACTATGCCGTCTACCGGTTCCCGCTGACCATTCTTTTTATCCCAGGCTTGTACAGTGTCATTACGGTTCCGTCTGTTCGAAAACGCATTCTGCAGTTTGGCCCTCCGGATCAGGAGGAAGAGGAGGAACCGGAGCAAGATGAGATGGAGTGAGGTAACATCATGAACACAGAGAATAGATCCAGATCTGTCGATCTGAAAGACGTACGGATCAGCGGCGGTTTCTGGCAGCAGAAGACAGAGCTGGTCAGGACACAGGTGCTTCCTTATCAGTGGAAGGCAATTCATGACGAGATTCCGGGTGCAGAGCCAAGCTGCTGCATCCATAACTTTGAAGCCGCGGCGCAGGTGATCCGGGACAAGAAAGAAGGAAAGCCGGTGAAGATATATCCTGCCGATGTCTTTGAAGACTGGCCGGAAGATCCCGCACACCCTCAGCAGCGCTTCTACGGGCCTGCCTTCCAGGACACGGACGCCTATAAATGGATTGAGGCGGCAGCCTACAGCCTTGCGCAGCATCCGGACGCGGCACTGGAGGAAACAGCCGACCGTGTCATCGACCTGATCTGCAGCGCGCAGGAGGAGGACGGGTACCTGGATACCCATTATACCCTGACCGATCTGTCGAAGCGTTTTACGAACCTGCGCTCTTTCCATGAGCTGTACTGCTTCGGCCATCTGACGGAGGCAGCGGTCGCTTATTACCAGGCAACGGGGAAAGACCGGCTGCTGCAGGCAGCCTGCCGCTTTGCGGACTGCATCGCTGCGCAGATCGGCGAAGGGCCGGACCAGATTCCGGGCGTTCCCGGCCATGAGATTGCAGAGATGGCACTGGCCGGACTCTATGAGGCGACCGGCAGCAGGAAGTATCTGGATCTGGGGCGGTTTTTCATCAACCAGAGGGGCCAGGCGCCAAACTACTTTGCTGCGGAGCAGGCGCAGGATCTGTCATTCCCGCAGAGCAGCAATTTCGACAGGGTGGACGAGAAAACAGGGCAGAGAGTCCCCTTCAGCTACCAGCAGGCAGACCGGCCGGTTCGGGAGCAGACCGAGGCGGAAGGACACGCGGTGCGCGCGGTCTATCTGTATTCCGGTATGGCAGATTACGCGCGCCTGGATGAGGATGACTCGCTGATAGAGGCCTGTGAGCGCCTCTGGAAGGACATCACGCAGCGCAACATGTACGTGACCGGCGGCATCGGAGGAACACACGTCGGGGAAGCATTTTCCTTTGCCTATGACCTGCCGAATGACACGGCTTATGCGGAGACCTGCGCGTCTGTCGGCATGGCCTTCTTCGCACGGCGTATGCTGGAGCTGGATCCGGACGCAGAGTACGCGGATATTCTGGAGAAGGAGCTGTACAATGGAATCCTCTCGGGGATTGCGCTGGACGGAAAAAGCTTCTTCTATGTGAATCCTCTGGATGTGTGGCCGAAGGCAGACAGGGTGGACGCGCGCAAGGAGCATGTCTTCGCCCTCAGGAGAAAATGGATGCGCTGCGCGTGCTGCCCGCCTAATCTGGCAAGACTTGTGACAGGCATCGGGAAGTACGCAGCCTCGCAGAATCCGAATACCATCTTCCTTCATCAGTACTTTGACATGGAACTGGTCAGGAAGGCGAAGAACGGAACGCTGAAGATCAGGGTCGCGTCAGACTTTCCGTGGGACGGTCATGTGAAGATCACTGTCAGCTGCCGGGGACAGGAGAAGATCCGGGACACCATCGCCGTCAGGATCCCGTCCTGGTGCGGGAATCCGCAGCTTCCGCTGCTGCCGGAGGGATTCACGACACGCACGGAGAAAGGATATCTGTACATGACAGGCGACTGGGGACAGATGACGCTTGAGATGAACTTCCCCATGGAGACGGTTCTGCTGCAGGCAGATCCGAACGTGAGAGAAGACATCGGCAAGGTATGCGTGGCCAGGGGTCCTCTGGTATACTGCGTGGAGGAGGCCGACAACGGAGCGCTTCTGGATCACCTGATCCTTGACGCGCAGACTGCCTTTGAAGAGGCGCCGGACCAGATCGAAGGAAACAGGATCGTGCGGCTGAGCGCGCATGGCTGGCGGCAGTCTTCTTCCGGAGAGGGCGGCCTCTATCACAGGTACAGGCCTGCCGT
>CAMIVF010000099.1 GCA_946401715.1 uncultured Clostridia bacterium
CAGGTCAGTGTCAATACAGATCTTCCGGACACTGCGCAGCTGCGGTCTTTGCTGGACGCAGTCCTCACAGACGGCGCCGCGCTTCTGGACCCGGTATCGCTGTCCAACGCTGCACAGGTTTTGAGAGAGCTGGAGATTACGGCGCCGGATACATCTGCTTTCTACGAGAGCTTTACGAATCTGGCCGCGTCCATCACGCCGATCGCGGACGATGCAGGCGCGCTCACACAGAAAGCGGCGAAAGACATTGATGCGATCACGGACCAGCTGGACAGGATCATCGAAACCTTCTTCAGCCTGACGCAGAACATATCGCTGGACGATCAGTATGAGCAGACGGACGTTTCCCGCCAGAATCCGTATAAGAGCGATTCTTCTTCCGCGCAGAACTGCAGTAATACGGGAGACGTAAACGGAGACACCAACGCAGGCGGCATCACCGGGTGCATTGGGTTTGAGAGCAAAATTGACAAGGAAGGCATCCTGGATGTTTCCGAATACCTGCTGAAGAACGCGAAGTATACCATCTTTGCCGCGGTGCGGGGCTGCTACAACCGCGGCCAGGTAACTGCGAAGAAGGAGACAGCCGGCGGTATTGCCGGATACATGGAATTCGGAATCGTTACGGACAGCGCAAACACAGGCGCGGTTACCGTGCAGGAGAGCGGGTTCTGCGGAGGAATCAGCGGAAAATCTCTCGGAACGATCACGGACTGCTGTGCGGGAAGCCTGCTGACAGGAGGCGCCTGTACAGGAGGAATCGCCGGACAGGGAACAGACATCAGCAATTGCATCGCCTACAGTTATATCGACAGTACAGCAGAGCACCTGGGCGCCGTTGCGGGGATGGCTGACGGTCAGGTGGACGGATGCCGGTATGTGGACTACGGGATCGGAGGCATCGACAACGTCGGCTATGCCGCGGCTGCCAGGCCCATCGAGGGTGGTCCGGTGCCCTCTGCCTCCCATGAGGCAGAAGGCAGCGCGCCGGCAGAAGACGGTGCACAGAGCATTTACGCCGGAAATGCATGCACGGTGACCTTCGTTGTGGAGGACGAGGTTTACAAAGAGGTCAGCGTTCCCTTTGGCGGAGGGCTGGAGTCGCTCCCCGAGGTTCCGAACCGGGGCGATGATTACTGGCAGTGGGACGAATTTGACCAGGAACATATCTTCTCCAGCCAGACGGTGGAGGGAGCCTATCACCGTCCCGCCACAACCCTTGCTGACAGCGGAGACGTCCCGCGCTATCTGGTGGAGGGCATCTTCTATGAAGGCCAGAAGCTGAAGGTGACCGATTTTATTCCGCAGATCAGTCCGGTCTCCACGGAATCCATTGCTGATCTGATCGGCAATCAGATCCATGGCAGAGAAGAAACCGAGGCTGAGGTTTATGCTTCGGATACGGAAGCGGAGGAGACCGCAGGGAAGTTCGCCCGCGCGAGACAGGAACTGAAGAGAATCATCACAGACCAGCTCACCGGGCCGCTCCTGGACGCGAAGACGCTTTTTGTCAATGATTACGACAAAGAGCTCCTTGTCCGTGTGAAGGCGGCAGGCGGCGGAAGGCTGTTTACCTTCTCGCAGGAAGGAACGCTGCAGGAGACTTCCTATACGAAGGATGGCAGTTATATTGTCTTCCCGCTCGAAAACGGAGGATCCTTCGCCTACTATGAATCCATCAGGCAGAACAAGGACATGCGCGGAAGGATTGCCATTGTAAGCGGTATCGCCGCGGCGCTCCTGATCGTGTTGATCCTCCTGATCCGCAGAAGGAGAAAGAAGAAAAAGCAGAAGAGGCAGGAAAAGCAGCAGAAAAAATAAGGCAAGCCTATCATTCTGGATTCATGTCAATTTCAGAGGGGTGCTGAATAAATATAAATTGCATTACATTTACAAATATGTTACATTTATGTTAATCATAGATGTAACATATTTGTTTGACGGAAGGGCGGAAAGCTCTGCATCTGTATGATAATCAAGTCTGCCACCGGCAGACTTGCGCCCGGGCGCGCGGCGGCTTTAGCCGCATTCCTCTGCGCGCTCGTGGCATCCAGCCGGAGGCTGCTCTCAGTGGGGGATTGACCCCCGCCACTGAGGCTGGTTTGTTGCTCACCGTGTAGAGGTGGGGGTCACCCCACTGAGATGTAAGCAAACGAGGTGTTTATGAAGCAGACAGTCAGAAAGGTTCAGTATCTACTGGTGTTTACGCTGTTTCTTGCCGCGATGATTCCCATGTGGACCCATGCGGAGGATATCCTGTCTGTCCAGGTGAACGGGGAA
Organism: uncultured Clostridia bacterium; assembly: GCA_946401715.1. Taxonomy (GTDB): domain Bacteria; phylum Bacillota; class Clostridia; order Lachnospirales; family Lachnospiraceae; genus Porcincola. Next base: position 2,281 of record CAMIVF010000099.1, read on the forward strand.
GACGTTGACAAGAAGATCACGGCCGTTCAGGGCAGCACCATCAAGCTCAGCGTGTTCTGCAACGGGACAAAGATCAAGCCGAAAAAGGCGAAGTATAAATCAGGCAAGACCAAGGTCGCGGCCATTACCAAAAAGGGCGTGATTAAAACCCTGAAAGCCGGTAAGTCGAAGATCACGGTTTCCTATCTGGGAAAGACCGTGAAATTCAAGGTCGTCGTTACGGAAGAGGAAGAGGAGGATTCCGCTGGAACGAAGGAGGAGACCGCGAATTCCGGCACGGACACCGGTGATGCTTCCGGCACGGATGCCGGCACTGATACCGCGGCCCAGTCTGTCGTTAAGAAGGCTTCCTCTTCCGCCGAAGCAGGCAAGCTGACGTGCAGCAAAGGGCATAAAATCAAAACCGGTGAAACCGTTACCCTGAAATTCAACAAGAAGGCAAAAAAGCATGACTGGACGTGGACCTTTACCGGAACCTGCGGGAAGGATGTGCACATTCTCAAGCCGAAGTACAAGAAGACAGGAAAGCTTGTCTTTACGGTATGGCCGTCCGGCGGAACGCTGACGGTTACGGGCACGGATCCGACCGGAATTACGATCAAATACAGCTTCAAGGTATCGCAGAGCAAGAAGTGGAAGAAGAGGTAGAACTACCGGACAAAAGTGCTGGCAGGTCTCACGCCGGGCATGTCGCAGAAGCAGATGGTTGTCTACTTCGCGGACTACATCGCAGACCATACAAAGTACGGTGCCGGCAAAGGCAATTTCTTCCGCGTGATCGACGAGGGTGTGGGTGACTGCTGGTGCTATTCGACTGCGTTCAAGCTCCTTGCAGACGCGGTCGGAATCGAGACGATTATCGTCAAAAACAAGCTGAAGCAGAGCCATTACTGGAATCAGGTGAAGATCAAAGACGTCTGGTACAATGTCGATACGCAGGGATATGATACCGGAAAGGCGCATCACTGGATTCTTTCTTCCGATAAGAAGCATGGTTCCAGATGGCGCGGAGACCCCAACTTCAAGGTTCGGCACGGCATCAATTATCCGGTTTCTCCGGCGCATACCTGTACGAAATCACTGAAGTTCAAATCGAAAAAGAGCTGATCCGGCCGATAGAGCGGCATCATCGTTCGCCGGAAAAGGAGTGATGTGCGCGGGTATGGAAACCTGCGTTTATGAGGAGCAGGAAAATGGCAGTGTTCTGCACCGTCCTGGGAATCATCTGTGTATTGTATTATGTACTGCTTGTGATTCGCGCAGGAATCATGGTGAACTTTGGCTGGTTCTGGCTGATAGCCGGAGCCGGCTTTCTTCTGGCTGCGTATCTGCGCCGTTTTGGGCAGCGGCCTGCGGCGGTGTGGACCAGCCGGCTGATTCTCGCCGGTCTGGCCGCGGTCTTTGTGCTGATCGGAATCTTCAGTATACAGGTCATCAGCGGGATGCATCCTTTCGTGCCGGACGATCTGGAATACGTGATCGTTCTTGGAGCACAGGTGAGAGGGAAGGAGCCTTCTCTTGCTCTTGCCCAGAGGATCGGCAAAGCGCTGGAAACGGCGCAGTCAGATCCGGATCTTACGCTGGTTCTGTCCGGCGGACAGGGAAGAGGAGAAGAGATCAGTGAAGCGCAGTGCATGTGGAATGAGCTGACAAAAGCCGGCGTCGATGAAGAAAGACTGATCCTGGAGGATCAGTCAACGACAACGCGCGAGAACCTGGAGTTCTCTGACAGGCTGTGCGGATGCGCGAAGAAACGCTGCGGAATCCTCTCCAACGATTTCCATCTCTATCGTGCGCTGAAGCTGGCAGGAAAGCTGGGATACGAAGATGTGTACGGTATCGCCGGCGAGAGCGAAGTGCTTATGAAGCCGCATTATATCGTGCGGGAAGCGGCAGCGCTGATCAGGCAGGCGATCAGAGGGTGAGGATCCGAAGACAGAGGGTAAACATCAATCCGGAAGGATATCATCTTTTCCGGAGCAAGACCACCCTTTCGGAACGGCAAAAAGCAGCTCACGGCAAAAAAATTCCCGGAACCAGGCCAGAAGCCGGATTCCGGGAGTTGTTTTTTACAATTCTGCCGGGGGTTGTTCCACGCCTCTGCAGGCAGGAACAAGCATGCATATCTTCAGATCTTATTTCTTCTTCGCGGCTTTTTTGACCTTCTTCACAATCACTTTCTTCACGACGTCATAGCCCTTGGAATTCAGAGCCAGGCTTCCGCCGGTGTCAGGATCGCTGAACAGGGAGCTGTTCGGCTTCTTTCCCTTCATCAGCGCGCCGGTCAGATTCAGGTAAGTGCAGTATTTCTTGTGCTGTTTGCAGTATTCCTTCATCGCGTCGTTATAAGCTTTGATGGTATTCTGCAGATCATCGCTTCTGCTCGGATACAACGGAATCGCAACATAGAAAATCTTTGTCTTCTTGGACTTACTGTGGATCTTGCTGATCAGGTTCTGCATCTGAGCAACGCACTGATCTTCCTTGACCAGCCTTTTGTGAAGTTCATCCGTGCCCAGGCAGATCACAACCGCCTTCGGCTTATAGTTTGTGATGAGCTTCTTGTAATTGCGTATAAACTCTGCTATGGTCGCGCGGCTATAGGAATTGTTGACGACAGGAGTCGAACCAAAAGCCGACGCAGCTTTTGTCCAGTGATTAAACAGCGTAGACCCGACCAGGACGACTGTTTTGCGGTTTTTCTTTGCAGGATAATACTTGGCCAGATTACCCGGAGTCGCACTCAGAACCTGGACGCTGGCTGAAACTGTGACGCCATTCCAGTTTGCCGTGATCAGAGCATTGCCCGATTCATGCGGAGTGACAACACCTTTGCCGTTCACGGTAGCAACTCTGGAGTTGCTGGACCGCCAGTCAGCCTTCTTCTGTGCGGTCTTGGGGCTGAGCGTCAGCTTTCCGGTGCCGCGCCGCTTCATGAGGGTAAGGCTTTGTGTCTTCATCTTCAGCTGATAGACCTTGACCTTCCATCTGTAGGTATTGCCGCCATTGACCTTCGCATAGATATAGCAGCTGCCGCCGATGGAATGAGACTGGATCAGTCCGCTCTTTATAGCCGAGCATATCGTATCCTTGGAAGAGGTCCAGGCAATTCCGGCTTCTCCGGACGCCTTGACAGTCAGCTGTCTGGTTGTGTTCGGAGCCATCTTGATCGTGCCCATCTTGACGGTATCCGCGTGCGCTTTCGCCGGTGTGAGAAGACCGATGGCGAGGATCATCAGAATGGACAGAGCAAATATCTTCCATATGTTCTGACGAAAACTGCTTTGTTCTTTCTTGTTCATAGATTTCCCCCTTTAGTTGAGTATGACAAAGTTAATTCTATCGGTTCTGTTACAAAATAAATATTTGTTTGAACAGAAGGGTTCCATCTGAAATATACCATATCTTCAGGTGCTGTGTCACCATGTTGCCATGAAATCGCGTGAGAATTTCACGAGGTTGCATTTTGCCTGACTCGCCGATACAATGGAATTCACAGGCGGAAAGATTCAAGGGAATCCACGGCTGTCAACAAATATATACAGGAGGACTGAGAGATGTCAGAAGCAGGAAACCGTTATGAAGGAACAAAGACACTGAAGAACCTGGAGACCGCATTTGCGGGAGAATCGCAGGCACGCAATAAGTATACCTACTTTGCATCCAAGGCGAAGAAGGAAGGCTATGAGCAGATCGCCGCGCTGTTTCTGAAGACTGCGGACAACGAGAAAGAGCATGCCAAGATGTGGTTCAAGGAGCTGGGCGGCATCGGAGACACCGCGCAGAATCTTGCGGCCGCAGCCGCGGGCGAGAACTATGAATGGACCGATATGTACGACGGATTCGCGAAGACTGCCGATGAGGAAGGCTTCCATGATCTGGCCGAAAAGTTCCGCGCCGTTGCGCAGATCGAGAAGCATCACGAGGAGCGCTACCGCGCCCTGCTGCACAACGTAGAGACGAAGGCTGTCTTCGAAAAGAGCGAGGTAAAGGTGTGGGAATGCAGAAACTGCGGACACATCATTGTCGGAACGAAGGCGCCCGAGGTCTGTCCGGTCTGCGACCACCCGCAGAGCTACTTCGAGGTTCACGCGGAGAACTATTGAGAAGAAAGCATCATTATCGTCTGAAGGTAACAACGAACCAGGTATGAGAAAGGAGCTGACCGGAATGAAAAGACGAATCAGTGTACTACGGTGTCTGCTTGTACTTATGCTGCTGACGATGGTTCTGTCAGTATCTGCGCAGGCTGCGAAGCTGAATAAGAAAAAGGCCACGCTTGGCGTCGGCGAATCGCTGACTTTGACTGTGAAGAAAGCCAAAGGCAAAGTAAAGTGGTCTGTCACCAATAAGAACGTGCTCGCACTGAAGAGGCAGTCGAAATATAAGTATAAAGTGACTGTTAAGAAAGCCGGTACAGCGAAGGTGAAGGTGAAAGTCGGCAAGAAGACGCTGACCTGTACGATTACCGGAAAAGACAAGCGCCTTATGGCATTTGAAAACATTCTGACCGGAAAAAAGGGATATAAAACCTATGGAAATGTGCCGGAAGCGTTCGGTGTGTTCGACATGAACAAGGACAAGATCGATGATCTGATTCTTATCCAGGTAGAGAAAAAAGAAGTGGCCGTTCAGGTGTATGCAGGAAAAAAAGATACCGCGGTATACGCCGGAGAGTTCAGTGTGTCGAGCACACGGAAGTATGGTTTCTGTATGCTTCTCTGGACGAGGTTTAATATCCTGCAGCTGGAAGCAACGTATCCGAATGATGACGGCTGTCTCCAGGCTCTCTATGAACTGCAGGGGACAAAACTGGTTGAATTGCTCAAAGGGATCTATCCGGAGGAGGAAGACGCAGAATCGCAGCTTTATGTGAATGGAAAAGTGGCGAGCATTGACGATTTCTACAGCGTTTATGACAAGTACCGCCAGGTACTTGACGCCGGCGGGAAGCAGATCTTCCGCATTGGCGAGCTGGACTATTCCTCCTTTACCGGGAAACAGGACATTATAGTGATCAACAATAAGAAAGCCAGGGCAGTCAAGTTAAAGTAAGCCGGATGACGCGGCGGAATGGAGTACCACATGAACCTTGGGGAGATGCTGGACGAACTGAAACGGAAGGCGCGGAAGGATCCGAAGATCCGGCAGATGCTGCTGGAAACACGCACGAAGGAGAATCCGCTCAGCGCATTTTGTCTGGTATGCAGGCAGCTGGGGTACCCGGTGTATGAAATGGATCTGATCCAGGAGGCGGAAGAGGCCTACGCTGCAATGCGCCGCAGCACCAACGGAGGCGGCGAGAATTCTCCGCTTCTTTCGGGTGAGGACGATTACTACGAGATGTTCTTCGCGGATCTGTGAGACGGCCGGCCGGCCGCAGGTGTTGTGAAAGATGCAAAAGATTTCAGACGGGAGAGGCAGAATTACTGTGGAATGTGTGCTATACTTCATGTAATGAAACCTTCGCGGTATGTGTTGTGGAAAGGAGTACACTATGGATCTGTCGAATCTGAAATCAGGCCTTTTTGGCTACAATAAGCTTGCCGTATCGAATTATGTTTCCAGCCTGGAAAGCGAGAGCAATCAGAAGATCCAGGATCTGCAGAAGGAGAGCAAGGAGGCACAGGATTCTCTGAGAGGACAGCTTGACGCGCTTCGTGCGAAGTATGATGAAGACATACAGAAGCTGAACGAGAAGATCGATGAGCTGACACAGGAGAGGGACCTGCTTCGTCGGGACAATGATACGATTGCAGAGACGCTTCTGAACGCAGAGGAGTATGCAGCGGATCTGAGAAACAAGGCTGACCAGAGAGCGAAGGAGAGAGACGAAGAGCATCTTCAGACACTGGCAGATCAGCAGGGCAAGGTCGGAGCGATCAAGACCAAACTCCACACTGTGCTGGGCGACATCACCGCACTGCTTGAGGCTGCTGCGCAGGAGCTGACCGGTAAGGCAGACGCCCTGGAGGAGACCGGGCAGGACATCACGGACGAGCAGAGCAGATACGAGCCGGCGCCGAAAGAGGAAGCCATAGAGGAAGCAGAGGAGCAGGCAGAAGAGGCGGAAGAAGCAAAAGAAGAGGACTTCGGCGCAGCGTCAAAAGAAGCCGCGGAATATGCTGCGCAGGAGATCGAAGAAGAAGTCACGGAAGCTTATGAAGAGGCTGCTGATGTGGCGGAAGAAACTGCAGAAGAAGCTGTGGAGGCAGCGGAGGAGACTGTGGAAGAAGCTGCAGAAGAAGCTGTTGAGACAGCCGAAGAGGCTGTGGAAGAAGCGGCTGATGTGGCGGAAGA
>CAMIVF010000100.1 GCA_946401715.1 uncultured Clostridia bacterium
GGAAGGTCTCTCTGGATGACCCCGATATCCCGGCTGCCATTGCAGGACTGGAGTATCCTCTGATCTTCAAGTCCGTGGATTCCTCCGGCAGCAGAGGCATCCGCCGTGTGGATGCCGAGGATGAATTTGCCGCAGCGGTGGAATACGTTCGTGAAAACACCCGCAAAGACTACTTCATCATCGAGGAATTTGTGGAGGGAGAAGAATTCGGCGCCCAGGCTTTTGTCATGGACGGAGAGGTTCAGTTCATCCTTCCGCACGGCGATTATATCTTCCACGGCAGCACGGGTGTTCCGGCAGGACATTTTGCCCCGTATGAGCTGACCCAGGAGCAGCTGGAAGACTGCTATGAGACAACCAGAAAGGCACTCCGCGCCATGAAACTGGACAACTGTGCCTGCAACTGTGACTTCATCATGCAGGACGGCAAGACGTATGTGCTGGAGATCGGCGGCCGCTCCGGGGCAACCTGCCTGGCAGAGCTGGTTTCGATCTATTACGGATACGATTACTACCGCAAGATCATAGAGGTCGCGCTTGGAATGAAGCCGGATTTCCCGACGGATCTTCATGTCCCGAATGCGTCGAAGCTTCTGATGAGCGACAAGGACGGTGAGATCATCGCGATTGCGAACCGCAATCCGAAGAATGATCCGAATATCTATGAGGTGATGTTTGACTACACCGTGGGCGACAGCGTGAAAAAGTTCCATGTCGGTCCCCACAGAATCGGACATGTTGTCACCAAGGGAAAGACACTGGCAGAGGCGACAACTGCTCTGGACAGGGCGCTTTCGAACATTGAGATTGAGGTAGTCTGAGGCAGCAGGGTGACCGGCGGGCGTCTTCCCCGCTGAGATAAATGCAGGAAAGAAAACAACATGCTGGAAAATGTACAGAAAAAGCTGATGAACGGATACATCCTGGCGGACCTTCCGAAGATGGCGCACAGGATCCCGAAGAATTTCAGCAAGGTGATGCAGCTGCAGAACGAGCGCGTCAGGAAGCTCGCTGAGTGTGCATACCGGATTGATTTTTATAAAGAACGCTTCGACAGAGCCGGCGTGAAGCCGGAGGATATCCGGTCAGGGGATGACCTGACAAAGCTGCCGGTTCTGACAAAAAATGAACTCCGTGAGTGGATGGGCAGCCTGAAGGACCAGCCCCGCTACAAAGACTGGATCTGCGATACGACGTCCGGGTCTACCGGCAAGCCGGTATCGGTGCTGTTCTCCCCCAGGGAGAAGGCCTACATGAAGGCGAACTGGTACCGTGTGATGCTGTGCTGCGGCTACAATCCGCTGACCGGGAAGATGATGAGCCGCATCAACATGCATGATGTCAATCCGGGCGGCCCTGACACCTTCCTGCAGAATGTGGGGCTGTTCCGCCATGAATTTGTGGATCAGTATGCGCCGGAGGAGGAAGTGATCGACAGGATCAACGCCTATGAACCGGACTGGCTCTACATGAACAAGACAGAGCTGATGCGGCTGGTGCTGTATGCGAAGCGCACCGGGAAGCTGATCTTTCACCCGAAGTTCTATGATCCCATCTCGGAGAAGGTGACGGAAAATGACCGCGCGCTGTTTATCGAACAGCTCGGTCCCGGCATCATAGATTCCTACGGGACTGCCGAGACAGGCGCATGCATGCTCCGCCTTCCGGGAAAGGATTATTATGCGGTGCACAATGATTCCTTTGTCGTCAATGTGATTGATGACGAAGGGAAGATGGCCCGCCGGGGGAGAGTCATCATCACACCGCTGTTTAAGACAGATCTTCCTTTGATCAACTATGAGGTCGGCGACAGGGCCGTGATGCGGACGTCGCAGGGCGTACATTTTATCACAGAGGTGGAAGGACGCCTGAATGACTACTTCCGCTATGAGGACGGCAGGGTCACCAGCTTCTTCGAGGTGACGCCGGTCATCGCCCACTGCCCGGATATCCTGCAGATCAGGTTTATCCAGAAGTCATGGGACCTGATTCATGTACAGATCGTGCGGGATCAGGATGCGAAGATGACACAGGCGGAGCTGGAGGATTATCTTGTTACTTCCCTGAACCGTATTTTCAAGAAGCCGTTTTCGTTCGAGTTTGAATGGATGCAGGTCATTCCTCCTGATCCGAACGGGAAACTGCGCATGATCGTGTGTGAGATCGCATGAGCAGAATGAGAGGGAAATTCATAAAGCGTTCGCTGCGTGCGATTCTTTTGACAGTATTTATTCTGGCAGCGGGGGCGGAGGCTGTGCTTTGGACGCCGCCGGTTTATGCGAAGTCCAGACCGGCCGACAATCAGGTTCACCTGGAACAGGTGCATACGATTTACTGGAAAGCGGTTCTGAGAAGAAACCTCACGAAAGGAAAGAAGGTACTGGCGAAAAAGGGCTCCAGAGTCGTCGTGACAAAGCGAAGCTACAAAAGAGGCGGCAGGAGCCGGATTCAGTATGGAAAGAAGAAAAAGAAGGCGACTGTACCGAATTCCTGGCTTTCCTTCCGGTCTGATCTGACTACAATCAAAAAGGGAGATTATAACCGCGCGACGAAAGAAGCCTATATCAATAAAAAGGCCAGGGTGAGGAAGAAAGAAAAGTACCTGGTCTGGGTCAGTCTCGACAAGCAGAGGGTGAATGTGTTTAAGGCTTCCGGCGGGAAATGGAAGCTGAAGCATGCGTTTAAGTGTTCGACAGGGAAAGCAGGTACGCCGACCAGGGCTGGCTGGCACAGAGTCAATTACAAGCGTGTCTGGGTCCGGGGGCTGAAGTGGTTTACGGAAGTGGTTGGCGGCGGCATGCACAGATGGCCGGGCAGAGTCAGCAAATCGCTGTACGGAAAGCATGTCGCTTCCAAAGGATGCATACGACTTACGTCAAAGAATGCGCACAAGATATATAAGATGATTCCTGTCGGATGCAGGGTTCTGGTGTACTGATCACTGCGTCTTGTCAGTGGATGCAGGAAGCCGGGTATGGTATGATGCTAAAAGCAGTCAGAAAGCCGCAGCTGGAGGAAATGATATGAAGAGAGTTTTGCTGAAACTGAGCGGAGAGGCACTTGCGGGCGAGAAAAAGACCGGGTTTGATGAGGCAACGGTGCTTGGGATTGCCGCCCAGGTGAAAGAACTTGTGGAAGAGGGCATGCAGATTGCTGTTGTGACCGGAGGCGGTAATTTCTGGAGAGGACGTTCCAGCCGGAATATCGACCGGACGAAGGCAGACCAGATCGGTATGCTTGCCACTGTCATGAACTGCATCTATGTTTCGGAGATTTTCCGTTCGCAGGGATTGAAGACCCGTGTGATGACGCCTTTCCTGTGCGGCGATGCTGCACAGCTGTTCAGCAAGGACGAGGCAGTGGACGCGCTGGAAAACGGCGAGGTTGTGTTCTTTGCCGGCGGTACGGGACATCCGTACTTTTCGACAGATACGGCAACGCTTCTTCGCGCGATTGAGATCGAGGCAGATACGATCCTTCTGGCAAAGTCGATCGACGGGGTTTATGATGACGATCCGGAGGATAATCCGCAGGCCCGCAAGTATGAGACGGTTACCATTGACGAAGTGATTGGGAAGAACCTGAAGGTGGTGGATATGACGGCGTCGATTCTGGCCAGGGAAAACCGGATGAGCATGTATGTTTTCGGCCTGAACGAAGAGAACAGTATTGTCCGTGCGGCGCGCGGAACAATCGACGGAACGTCGGTCACAGTCTGAGCAGGCCGGGCGGCTTGCCGCTTTTGCTTGAATGCATGGAAGGAAGCAGGTTCCGCCGGGCGCGGTATCCTGACAAAGAATACAAGAACCAGAAAGGGGAAGGACAATGGACAGCAGACTGAATCCGTATGTGGAAAAGATGGGCAAGACACTTTCGAACCTGGAGGAGGAATTCAAGACCATCCGTGCAGGCCGCGCGAACCCTGCCGTCATCAGCAAGGTGCGTGTTGATTACTATGGCTCGCAGGTTCCGGTCTCTCAGGTGGGCAATATCACGGTACCGGAAGCGAGAATCCTGCAGATTGCACCGTGGGAGCCGAATATGATCAAGGAAGTGATCAAGGCGCTCAACATGGCGGATATCGGTATCAATCCGACGACGGACGGCAAGGTGATCAGGCTTGTGTTCCCTGAACTCACCGAAGAGCGCAGAAAGGACCTGACCAAGGATGTCAGGAAAAAGGGTGAGGCCGCGAAGGTTGCCGTGCGGAACATCCGCCGTGATGCAGACAAGTCCTTCAAGAAACTGAAAGACGAGATCTCCGAGGATGAGGTCGCAGATCTTCAGGACGAGCTCCAGAAGGAGACAGACGCGAAGGTCAAGGAGATCGATAAGATGGTAGAGGAAAAGTCCAAGGACATCCTGACTGTCTGATCATAGCCCGGCCGGGGGAGTTCCCGGCTCTGTGTAAAGAAGCGTTTTACTTCGTCGTGGGTTCACACCCGCGGCGAAGTTTGGTATCAGTGGAAACAATGCCGCCGGCGTTCCGGAAGATCAGGCGGGGAAGAGGCGTTCTTGAACGGACGCCTGGGGCAAAGAGGAGAGAATTATGGAGATACCGCGCCATGTGGCGATCATACTGGACGGAAACGGACGCTGGGCGAAGTCCAGGAACATGCCCCGCAACTACGGGCATGTGAAAGGGGCGGCCAATGTAGAAGTCATCTGCCGGGCCGCGGACGAGCTGGGGATCAAATACCTGACCGTGTATCTGTTCTCCACGGAGAACTGGAGGCGGAGCCAGGATGAGGTGAAAGCGCTGATGAAGCTTTTTCACAGCTATACCCGCACCGCAATCCGGCAGGCAAGAGAAAACAATATGCGCTGCCGGGTTCTCGGAAAGCAGGAAGAGCTGGACGATACCCTCCGGAAGAATCTGCGTGAGCTGGTGGAGAGCTCCAGAAACAATACCGGACTCAATTTCCAGCTGGCCATCAACTACGGGAGCCGGGACGAGATCGTGCGTGCAGTCAGGAAACTCGCAGCCGATGTGAAGGAAGGCCGGATTGCCGATCCGTCTGAAATCACGGAGGAATCGATTTCTTCCCGCCTGGATACGGCGGATATCCCTGACCCGGATCTTCTCATCCGGACCAGCGGAGAGATGAGGCTGAGCAATTATCTCATGTGGCAGCTGTCCTACGCGGAGCTGTATTTCACCACGACACCATGGCCCGCATTTTCCAAAAAGGACCTGGAGCTGGCAATTGAAGAGTACAACAAAAGAACGCGCCGGTACGGCGGGCTGAAGAAAGGGGAGGAGGATTAACTGCTATGTTTGTTACCAGACTGATCAGCGGAGCGATTCTGCTTGCTGTTATGATCGGCGCTGTGTGTATCAGCGGTCCGGTACTGTTTTTTTTCCTTCTGGCCATCTCTCTGATCGGCATGTTTGAGCTTTACCGTGCGACCGGAATCAGGTCAGAATCGGAAAATCTGCTGACTGTCTGCGCTTATACCGGCGCGGCGGGATTCTATGTTCTTGTCTGGTTCGGCCTGAAGGACTACTATCTGGGCGGCGTTTCCGCAGCCATGATCCTGCTGCTGTTCGTGTATGTGTTCCTGTTTCCGAAGTATCACGCCAGCCAGCTCATGTGCGCGTGTTTCGGAATCCTGTATGTCGCGGTCAGCCTGAGCTTTATCTATCAGACAAGATGCCTGACGGACGGCCAGTTCTCCGTATGGCTGATCTTTATCTGCTCCTGGGGCAGCGATACGATGGCTTATGTCGCGGGCAGGCTGTTTGGAAAGCATAAGATGGCGCCTGTGCTCAGTCCGAAGAAAACGGTGGAGGGCGCTGTCGGAGGCGTGGCGGGAGCGGCGCTGATCGGTGCCATCTATGCCGCTGTGATCGGGCAGTTCCTGCAGTCGGGGGGCAGCAAGATTCTGGTCTATGCCATGATCAGCGCTGTCGGTTCCCTGGTATCCATGACCGGCGACCTGGCGGCGTCCGCGATCAAGCGCAATCACGATATCAAAGATTACGGGAATCTGATCCCGGGACACGGAGGAATTCTGGACCGCTTTGATTCCGTCATTATCACAGCACCGATCATCTATATGCTTGCGTATGCTGCCGGTGCCTGAAGCAAAGGAGCTGAATACGATGAAAACGATCTCTGTTCTGGGCAGTACGGGTTCGATCGGTACGCAGACGCTCGATGTTGTGAGACACCATCCGGACGTCAGGGTTGCCGCTCTGACAGCAGGTAAAAATGTACAGCTTCTGGAGAAGCAGATCAGGGAATTCCGGCCTCATGTGGCAGTTCTTTCCGATGAGACTGCAGCCCGGGATCTGAAAGCGCGTGTCAGGGATCTCGACGTACGGATCCTCAGCGGCATGGACGGCCTGATCGAAGCAGCCTCCTGCCCCGATGCGGATATGACAGTCACTGCGATCGTCGGAATGATCGGAATCCGGCCTACGGTCGCGGCAATCCGCGCAGGGAAGGATATTGCCCTGGCAAACAAGGAAACACTTGTGACGGCAGGGCATCTGATCATGCCTCTGGCAAAGGAATACGGCGTAAAGATTCTGCCGGTGGATTCTGAGCATTCCGCCATTTTCCAGTCACTGAACGGAGAACGGTATGACAGGATCGAGAAGATCCTGCTGACCTGCTCCGGGGGTCCGTTCCGCGGGAAGAGTGCACTGGAACTGGAGAAGGTGACGGTGGAGGACGCACTGCGGCATCCGAACTGGAACATGGGGCCGAAGATTACCATAGACAGCGCGACCCTGGTCAATAAAGGACTGGAAGTGATGGAGGCCGGCTGGCTGTTCGGCGTGGACGCGGACCGGATTGAAGTGGTCGTCCAGCCTCAGAGTGTGATCCATTCCGCTGTTCAGTTTGTGGATGGCGCCGTGATTGCACAGATGGGAACGCCGGATATGCGGCTCCCGATCCAGTATGCACTCTTCTGGCCGGACAGAAGAGGAATGGATACGCCACGGCTTGATCTGTTTGCTTTGAAGGAACTGACATTCCTGAAACCGGACACGGAAGTGTTCCGCGGCCTGCCGCTGGCGCTTCGTGCGATGAAGGCCGGGGGCACCATGCCGACCGTGTTCAACGCGGCCAATGAAAAGGCAGTGGCGAAGTTCCTCGCGCATGAAATCCGGTTTACGGATATCTGCCGGATCATAGAGTCCTGCATGGACGCGCATACCGTGCAGAGCGAACCTTCCCTGGATACCATCCTTGAGACAGAGAAAGAAGTGTATGCCCGCATCGGATAATCGGGCAGGCAGAAATCAAACACGGCATCTGCCTGAAAACTCTACCCGGAGACTTTACCTGGAGACAATATGGGAATCATTACTGCGGTTATCATTTTCAGCGTGATTGTACTGTTCCATGAATTCGGCCATTTTTCAGCGGCGCGTTTTTTTGGAGTGGAGGTCATCGAATTCTCCCTGGGCATGGGGCCGAGGCTTTTTTCCCATACCAGCAGGAAAAGCGGTACCCGCTACAGCGTAAAGTGCCTCCCCTTTGGCGGGAGCTGTCAGATGAAGGGAGAAGATGACGAGGATCTGGGAGAGGGATCCTTCGGGTCAAAGAAAATCTGGCAGAGAATCCTGATCGTGGCAGCAGGGCCTGTGTTTAACTTCCTGCTGGCATTTCTTTTTGCAGCAGTGATCATCGGGACGGCCGGCTATGATGCGCCGGTCGTGGAGGGACTGACAGAAGACTCTGCCCTTGCCGCAGCCGGAATAGTGACCGGGGATGAGATTACTTCCATCGGCGGCCGGAAGATCACGATCTACCGCGATATTGTCAACTACGTGACATTTGACCTGGAAGACGAAAGCACGCCTGACAGGATCCCCGTCGAGTGGAAACATGACGGCGAAGCGCTGCGCGCGGAGATCTCCCTGAAGAGAACACAGGGCGCTTCGTCCGGTGTTCTCGGCCTGTACGGGGGAGGAAGATTCAGCGCGCAGGGCAATGCGCTGCGGATTATCGGATATTCTGCCTATGAGGTGAAATACTGGATCACGACGACTGTAAAGAGTCTGGGAATGATCGGGAAAGGCCGTGTTTCCGTGAATGATATTTCCGGTCCTGTCGGGATCGTCGGCGTCATCAGCGACACATACAAGGAGACAAAGAGCGAAGGCTCCTTCATGCTGTTTCTGAATATGCTGAACATGGCGATCCTTCTTTCGGCCAATCTCGGGGTAATGAACCTGATTCCGTTTCCCGCGCTCGACGGCGGCCGGATCGTTCTGCTTGTGATCGAAGGAATCAGAAAGAAAAAGATCGGAGAGAACGTGGAAGCGTATATCAATCTGGCAGGGTTCGCCGTACTGATGGCGCTTATGGTTCTTGTTCTGTTCAATGATATCAGGAAGATTCTGTAATGTAGTTCCTGCTCACTGCCCCGCCACCGGCAGACTGCCCCCCGCAAGACACCAAAGCCCGCTCCCGCCGGGCTAACTGCCAACTGCGACTAAGCGGCCGGGGTATTCAGCGAACGATTTCTTCATACCCCGGCCGCCAAGTCTTCGTA
>CAMIVF010000101.1 GCA_946401715.1 uncultured Clostridia bacterium
CTTCATGCCTTTGGAGCCCTCGGTCAGGACCAGTTCCGCGCCATAGGCCTTCAGGATGTTCCTTCTCTCGACGCTCATGGTCTCCGGCATGGTCAGGATGATGCGGTATCCTTTGGCTGCCGCGATCGACGCCAGGCCGATGCCGGTATTGCCCGAGGTCGGCTCGATGATGACGGAGCCCTCCTTCAGCAGTCCCTTTTCTTCCGCGTCTTCGATCATCGCCTTCGCGATCCGGTCCTTGACGCTGCCGGCCGGGTTAAAATATTCCAGCTTTACCAGGACCGTGGCTTCCAGTCCCAGCTCCTTTTCGATATTTGCGACTTCCACCAGCGGCGTGTTTCCGATCAGTCCCAGTGTTCCCTTATAAATGTTTGCCATGACAGCGTCTCCTTTTTCTTAAAATAAACTGCATTGTCCCGGGCCGCGTCTGTCCTGACGGCGGCCCGCTGTGTTTTGCGTTACCGGATCGCCGCGAATCCTTTTTCCAGATCCGCGAGGATATCGTCGATATGCTCTGTCCCGATGGAGAGCCGGATCGTATTCGGGCGGATGCCCTGGTCCTCCAGTTCCTCCGCGGAGAGCTGGGAATGCGTCGTGGACGCCGGGTGGATCACCAGGCTCTTGACGTCCGCCACATTGGCGAGCAGGGAGAAGATCTCCAGATGATCGATGAACTTCCAGGCCTCTTCCTGTCCGCCTTTGATATCAAAGGTAAATATAGAACCGCCTCCGTTCGGGAAATATCTCTCATAGAGCGCGTGATCCGGGTGATCCGGAAGAGAAGGATGATTCACCCGTTCGACCTGCGGATGGTCTTTCAGGAACGCGACGACCTTCTTTGTATTTTCCGCGTGCCGCTCGAGCCGGAGCGAAAGCGTCTCCACGCCCTGCAGAAGCAGGAAGGCGTTAAACGGGGAAATGGCTGCGCCGGTATCCCGGAGAAGGATCGCGCGGATGTAGGTCACAAAGGCAGCGGGGCCGACCGCGTCGTAGAAGGATACCCCGTGGTAGCTCGGGTTCGGAGCGGCGATGTTCGGATATTTTCCGGACGCCTTCCAGTCGAACTTCCCGGACTCGACGATTATGCCCCCGAGAGTCGTGCCGTGGCCTCCGATGAACTTGGTCGCGGAGTGGACGACGATGTCCGCGCCGTGCTCGATCGGGCGGATCAGATACGGGGTGCCGAACGTGTTGTCAATGACGACCGGAAGACCGTGCCTGTGGGCGATCTCCGCGATGGCGTCGATGTCCGGGATGTCGCTGTTCGGGTTGCCGAGCGTCTCCAGGAAGACCGCTCTGGTATTTTCCCGGATCGCTGCTTCTACTTCAGACAGATCGTGCGCGTCTACGAAGGTCGTTTCAATACCGTATTGAGGGAGGGTATGTTCGAGGAGGTTGAAGGTTCCGCCGTAAATGGTCTTCTGGGCGACGATATGTCCTCCGTTTGCGGCCAGGGCCTCGATCGTGTAGGTGATGGCCGCCGCGCCGGAGGCGAGGGCAAGCGCGGCGCTGCCGCCTTCCAGGGCCGCCAGCCGTTTCTCCAGGACTTCCTGGGTGGAATTGGTCAGTCTTCCGTAGATATTTCCCGGATCCGCGAGACCGAAGCGGTCCGCCGCGTGTTTGCTGTTATGGAAGACATAGGACGTGGTCTGGTAGATCGGAACGGCTCTGGAGTCCGTCGCCGGATCCGCCTGTTCCTGTCCAACGTGCAGCTGCAGGGTCTCAAATCTGTATTCGCTCATGATCGTGGTTCCTTTCTATATTGCTGATCCGCTTTTTACATACAAAATGCCCGGGAGGGCTTCCACGAAACTCCCGGGCAAATGGCATGTGCACAATGCGTCGCAGCATCAACAGCGTGTCGGATCGGGGCGCAGATTCTGGCAGGCTGACGCCCCGGTCATACAATATGCCCGGGAGCAGAGCATTCGACAGGTTCCGGCGATAGAACGTCTGTTATCTGCAGCTTTGAACATCTCCTGCGCCTCCTTTCCTTTCAGCGTGAGTTCAATATACCACTATTAGCCTACTATGTCAATAGGTTTATAGAAAGTTTTTCACCCTGCATGGATCCTGCCGGCGGCGCAGGCCTTCCACTGTATTTCCGAGATCACGTTTTCTTTCAGAAATCTGCCGCCTGACAGCTCATATGTCCGCTTTCCTTATTGTCTTTCACAGATTTCTGCGTTTCCGTGCGCGGTTCTTCGCATTGGGAAAGCGTGCTCTGCCGATCGTCATAAGCCTGCAGAGCATTGTAGATGCCGTCTTCGGACAGCACGCCGCGGGGCAGGTCCGCCGGAAGCTTCCCGGCTTCGTCCGCTTCAAAATCCGACCGCCACAGCGGAGAGCGGTAATACGCATCCAGGATCCGGATATCTTCCGTGACGTCGCCGGACGGATCATCCAGCCACGCGATTATACGGTTCAGCCGGGCTTCCATGTCCCGGATCCTTCCTGTCCTTTCCGGTTTCATACGTGTTCCTTTCGTGTATTTCCCGGAAGATCCGGCCGGATGATCTGCTCACGTGCCGTTTTCCGGGCAATGCGTCTCAGACGGCCGGTCCGATCAGTCGTCTTCATCGGCCCCGAGCCCGCAGTTGAGGATCTCATTATAACGGGCATTCGCTTCTTCACTGGCCTTCTTTTCCCGCCAGGCGTCGATCTCGCTGCGGATGGCCAGCATTTCATCGACGATCAGTTCCTCCTTCTGCGGCTGTACCTGCCGCAGATAGGAGATCATCCGCTCCATCGCTTTGGGACTTCCGAGAAGCCGGGCGGCTGCCTCGCCGAGCTCTGCCGGAAAGCCCAGGCTTTCTATGACTCTGACGAGATCATCCCTCGTCCTTGCCCATAATCTCTGATCTGGTGTCATATCTCTGGTGATCCTTTATAAACTGTGTATTTCCCGGTCATTATAAATGATGAAAAAGGAATGCACAAGCATTCTCCGAACCGTTCTCCTCCTTCTTCTGCGTAAGCGGGCGGCAAATGCGAATATGCCTGACAGCCATGTTGTGCCGCCAGATATTCCATGTTAGAATGATGAAATATGCGGAGGATCTGCCATGGAAATAAGGGTTCTGAGATATTTTCTCGAAACAGCAAGAGAAGGGAATATGACAAGGGCGGCACAGCGCCTTCACATTTCACAGCCTACGATGTCCAAACAGCTGAAGGAGCTGGAAGAAGAACTGGGCGTGAAGCTGTTCACAAGATCCAATTACAGCATTCGCCTGACGGAAGCGGGCATGCTGCTCAGAGAACG
Source organism: uncultured Clostridia bacterium (assembly GCA_946401715.1). Classification (GTDB taxonomy): domain Bacteria; phylum Bacillota; class Clostridia; order Lachnospirales; family Lachnospiraceae; genus Porcincola. Next base: position 3,266 of record CAMIVF010000101.1, read on the forward strand.
GGCAGAGGACATTGTCTCCCTGGCGGACAAGACCTTTGAGGAGTTCCGGGCTCTGGACGAGATCGGGAAAGGAGATTTTTATGTCGGCGCCGCCGAATCCGACGCGGTCCGTTATTTTACGGAAACGGTGCATAAGCTCCAGCAGAAACATCCCGGAATCCGCTGCAATATATACAGCGGGAATATGGAAGACGTCTGTGAGAAACTTGATAAGGGCGTTCTGGATTTCGCGATTATCATGAGCTATGTCGATCTTGCAAAATATAATTACTTACCGCTTCCGGCAAGCGATACCTGGGGCGTGATCATGCGCAGGGATGATCCGCTTTCGGACAGAAGCAGCCTGTCTGTCAGGGATCTGATCGGCCTTCCGCTTTTGTGCTCCAGGCAGTGGCTCGATCAGGATTTCCCTCAGTGGTTCGGACTGGAAACAGAAGATGCCAATATTGTGGCGACCTGGAACCTGACCTACAATGCTTCCGTCATGGTGAAGACCGGTATGGGGTACGCCATAACCTACGATAAGCTGGCGGATACCAGCGAAAACAGTGAACTTGCTTTTGTTCCTCTGCGCGGGGTGCCCCAATCGGATATATTCATTATCTGGCGAAAAAATCAGGCCTTTTCCCCTGCGGCAAGACTCCTGCTCGATACCCTCAGGCAGACCTTTCGGCCGGACCCGGATGAAATATAATACGTTTCACTTCGCGAAGGAACGGGCGGGTGTTTACACATGCTCCGGGAACCATCCCAGATCGATGCTCTTGGCAAGATCCCAAATGTCCCATCCGCGCCAGGCCGGATCATTTACCGGGTCGAGGAGCATTTTATAGGTCCAGTAAAAATACCCGCTCCCCTTTGACCACGCGTCCAGATGCGCCTTTGCGAGAGCAAGGTAGATTTCTTTTTTCTCCTCATCGCTGACAAACCGGCTGTCACTATAATCGATTCCGGAAAGTCCGGTCTGGCCGCCCCTGGTATCTTTTCCTACGGCCAGTGAATTAAAGATGCACCACTCGCCCGCGATGACCGGAACGTATTCCTGCACTTCTGCGATGTTTTTCGCAAATGTATTTTGAATATGATCCAGGTACGCTTCAAGCGACTGTTCACAGCCCATCGCTTCCGCCATCATCAGGTACTGATGGGTGTCAAGGATGACATTCCCTTTGAATCTGTCCTGCGTCAGAAATTCTTTCCAGTCCTTTAAGCGGAACGCATCGTGAAATACCACACAGGCGCCCTCCTTAAGATGCGGCTTGATCCGGTCAAAAGCATCCGTATAGAACTTCTGAAGGAAGGACATTGTATTTGGCGCGCTGCCGGAGGCGAGATCCGGATCTGCCGCCGGATAGCGGCGCGGAACATCCATCACCGTCCACATCGGTTCGGTAATGGGTTCGTTTACGGGTTCGATCCCCAAAAGCGCGTCCCGCTTTCCATACCGCTTTGCCAGCTTTTCCAGAACATTGAGGACAAAGTCCACTTCTTCCGGCATCTGGCTCCATTTACAGACACCGCAGATGCCTCCGTTGTCAAAACCGTTCTGGCTATACGGTACTGTGTGCAGGTCGATCAGGATCCGGATGCCGTATTTCTCTGCCCAGTTGAACGCTTTATCCAGTTCTTCCACACACCCGATGAAAGGGTCCCGGTCTCCGAAAATAAAATAGGGTACCGGAATCCGGACGGCATTGAGTCCAATCCGCCTGATTGCCGCAAAATCGCGCTCGGAAATATACTCACTGCGGTGCTGCCGGATCCTCGACTCATAGCTTTCCCGGGAAAGCCGGCGTGGCAGATAGTACTCATCTTCGGCTGTTGTACCCTCGAATAAAGCGGGGCTCATCCATTTTTCCAGTACCAGCCAGTTTCCCAGGTTTACGCCCTTTATGAACATACCGTTTATCCCCTCACTTTTTCCCTGCTGTAGATCAGGTTGCCGCTCCTGCCGTCCGTTCTTTTGAATGTGGGACTGCAGTCTTTTGCAATATAGGCTTTTTTCATGAAGAAGCTCCTTTTTCAAAAGAGGCTTCGGACCATGCCGAAGCCTCGTATCATCATTTTTGGAAACCTTATCCTTCTATTCCTTTTTCCGCGCGGAGCTTTGCCAGATCGCGGTCAAGATTAAATGATGTCACAAAGATGATGCAGATGACCGCACACATGATCATGGGGATCCAGTTATACATAAACCGGATCGCGGTCTCCACAGCCGCAGGCTGGGGGAGGCCCTGCAGATCAAGCGCTCCGTCAAACCCGGCTGCAGACATGACCCAGCCGAATACGGCAGTGCCAAGACCAAGTCCCAGCTTCTGAGCGGCGGAGGTACCGGCGTTGCCCATGCCGACAGCGTTGATTCCGGTCTTCAGCTGTCCGTAAGTAATGGAATCCGCGACCAGACCCATGGCCATCGCGCCGGAGATGCCGAGACCGCAGCCCTTCAGGACATTGCAGATGATCATCACGATCTTGCTGGTCCCGAACAGGCCAAAGCCCAGGAAACCGATGGTCAGCAGCGCCATGCCGGCCGCATACATCCAGCGCTTGCCGAATTTGGACATAAAGAACGGGGTGATGAACATGATGGCGAACTGCGCAATGGAGATGGAGTTCCCCATCCAGCTGTACTGCCCCATATCCTTGAAGATATACAGCGCGTAGTAAACACCGCCGATGGAGTAGAAAATAATCACAAAGAAGATGCACAGCATCGCGAAGAACATGATGACCCAGTATTTGTTCTGCAGCAGCGATTTGACAGCGGCCAGCGGTTTCACTTCATCGCCGGTATTCTTCTGTCCGGCCTTCTCCATCCCGTCAGAAACAACCCGTTCCTTTGTAGAGAAAACCGTAATGAGCACCAGGACCACCATCAGCGCCACCACACAGAAGATCGCGCCGGTATAGCCGGCCTGCGTATTTTCCGTTTCGATGCTGCTGGAGAATTTTGCCAGCAGCGTGACAAAAAAGGTATTTACCAGGACGTTGCCCAGGGTCTGGAAGATCTGCTGGATGTTTCCAAGAAGGCCGCGTTCTTCCCCGTTTGTGGTCATCAGGGAGATCATGGAATAATACGGCACCTGCATAAAGGTCAGGCAGACCGTATTGACCAGGTTATACATCAGAAAGACATAGACATATTTGGCGGCAGAAGGAAAGTTTGCCGGCACAAAAAACATCAGAAGCGTTGCGACTGCCAGCGGCACACTGATCCGCAGCAGCCAGACGCGGGCTTTGCCCATTTTGGAATGGGTTCTGTCGACGATATTTCCGACGATCAGATCCGAAACGCCGTCAAACAGTTTTGATACCGCGATCAGGGTAGCAATGATGCCCGCGTCCAGCAGGGCTACATTTGTAAAATAGACGGTCAGGAATGTTCCGATGATCCCGTTGATCGCGTTCCAGCCGGTTGCGCCTACGCCATACCCGATCCGTTCGCTCCAGCTGAGGCGGGCATTGGGGTCATCTGATTTTCCATCCGGCAAAATCAAATGTTCCGCTCTCCGTTTCAAAATACAGTGCGTGTACTCCGGACAGTTTTTCCAGGGGAACCGTAAAGATGTTCCACTGATCGGCGTCCGCCCTGATCCGGGCTGCGGTCTGCCCCTCCGGTGTATCGATATGTAAAATGAAAGTGCCTTTTCCGCGAAGCTCCGCGGACAGTTCGTTTTCCTCTCCGTCAAAAGAAAAGTATTTGAAGCCGCATACTGCACCGGTCCGCATGTTGTACACAAACGGTTTCAGGCCATGATCCCCGTTCAGAGAGTGCTCCTCCGTAATATAAGGCCACTCTTCCGGCACAGGCTGTTTATCCGCTTCCGACATCCAGAACAGGACCCGTTCCACTTTGCTCCGGTCCGCTTTCGTCAGATGGCAGGCGATATAGGAAGGATATTCTCCTCTGGCCGGCAGCGGGCCCCCGTTCAGTCCGCAGCTGGTGATCTCGATCTGCGGGATCGTGCCGTCGGGGAGAATTTTTACTTCATCCGCGCACCCCTGTCTGGAAAAGCAGGTGCCATGGGTCTGGCGGTGCCAGAAGATATAGTGTTTTCCGTTTACTTCCACGAGCCCGCCGTGGTTATTTCCCATGTAATTGACCGGCAGGGTATTTCCGTTATATCCGATATCGCCATTGGAAACGATCACGCCGCGATATTCAAAAGGTCCTTCCGGGGCCGGTGCCGTTCCGTAGCAGAGCTCATGGCCCTGCAGACTGGAGTATACAAAATAATAAAGATCCCCGTATTTTCGGATACTGGAAGCCTCAAAGAACGGATGCGCCTCATACTTTGTTCCGGCAGCCGTATCCGAGCCGTTCGCCACACATATCGGACTGGAAATGACGGTATGCATATCATCTGCCAGTTTCACCATCATAGCGCCGGGAATGATCTCTTTCTTCATCTCCGGCGGCAGAGCCGGCGCAAACCCATAGTACAGATAATTCCCGCTTTCTTCGACCAGAATGGCCGGATCAAAAAGCAGTCCCTCCTTCAGAGGGCTTCCGTCCTCATAGCGGATGTAATCAAGAAATTCATATTTTCCTGCGGGAGTATCGCTGACCGCGACAGAAAGTGTATTGGTCCCGTCCAGGCCGTAGTACAGATAGAACTTCCCGTCTTTCCCCTGCGCGACATCCGGCGCATACAGATAATGCATGGTACCCACCTGATGCAGAGGATCCTCCGGTATTTCCGGGAGCGTTTTATCATACGGCGCCCCATTGATCGGATCCTGGTCTTTGCGGTAGATCACGCCTTCATAGCGCCAGTTCCCCAGATCGTCAAGCGGTGCGCTCCATCCGGCATAATCTTCTGCACAGAACACGTCACCGTTCCGGGCATCGTGGCTTCCGAAAATATAGAGCCGGTTCCCGAATACATGCGGCTCCCCGTCCGGGACCGTCTCCCAGAAAGGAAGATAGGGATTATATGCTTTTGTTTTCATGACCTGAACACCTCCGCTATGGCATTACTTCGCTTAAATTCATCTTAAATCAATCCACCTGTGATGCCTAATCGTTATATAGAATATTTAGATATTCTTATTTAGAATATCTGATTTTGATACCAGATGCTGTTTTTGAAAACAAAAACCGCCGGTCATATATAAGACTGGCGGTAACGAAAGAAGCGGTCAGGGCAGAGCCGGAAGGTCCCGCCATGTCGCTTTTATCAGCAGGACCGGAATCCGGGAACCGGCGCCTGAAGATCACACGAATAAGCGTTTAAAAATGGATTTT
>CAMIVF010000102.1 GCA_946401715.1 uncultured Clostridia bacterium
AAGTCCTTTGCAAATATTGTCACAGAAAGGTTCACAAGAGGCCATGAATACAAGTTTTGTACTCTTCACAAAAATCGACGAGGTGGTAAGGGAATTAAGCCTTGAGGAAAAAGGTATGCTCTTTCAGGCTATCCTTGACTACCAGAAGACTGGTGAAGTGCCGGAGATGGACAAGCTGCTGAGGGTAGTCTTTCTCCCGATCAAGCATGACATGGATTACTGCGAAGAACAGAAGCAGAAGGCGCAGCAGCAGAAATCTGATGCAGGGAAGAAGAGTGCAGAATCCCGTTCAATGAAAGGTAACACCGTTGAACAGAAGGCAACACCGTTGAACGCCGTTGAACGCCGTTCAACGAAAGGCAACACCGTTGAACATAATATAAATGTAGATATAGATGTAAATGTAGATAAGAAGAATAATAACACCCCCCTACCCCCCTCTTCCGAGGGGGAGACGGGTGTGTGGTCCGATTCCCTGAGAAATCAGCCGAAGAATGGACCGGCGAAGAAAAAACAGTCCGAGGTGATGGAGGAGCGTTTTGAACGCTTCTGGAAAGAGTATCCGAAAAAGGTCGGAAAGGGGGACGCCAGAAAGTCCTTCCTGAAGATTAACCCGTCAGATGCTCTCCTTGGACGGATGATTACCGCTGTAATGGCTGCCTCCGCTACCTTCCAGTGGCAGAAAGACAACGGACAGTTTATCCCGAACCCGGCTACCTGGTTGAACCAGCAGAGGTGGGAGGACGAAGTGCGTCCTGATATGGGCAGGCCGGATCAGAAGCTGGCTCCGCCGAACGGGACGCGGTTTTCCAACTTTGATGAGCGGCCCTACGACGCGGAGGATGACGCCATAGGAACGGCGTGGATGGGAAAAGGAGGATGATATGCCGGAGGATGGAACTGTAGTGCAGGAGCTGCCGTGGTACGCGAAATGCTCCCTGGATGATGTGCGGTGCTTTATCGGCGCCAACCTCAAGACCGTGGCCCGGTGCGTGGTGGCGGTCGGGTACTATCTCAAGCAGGTGCGGGACCGGGAACTCTGGAAGGATGCCGAGGAAGCCGGGTATACCTCTGTGTGGGACTTTGCCCACCGGGAATTTGGAATATCAAAAAGCACGGCCTCCAGGTACATGAGCATAAACGACCGGTTCTCAGAGGGCGGAGATTCGCCGCTCATCATGAAGCAGTACGAAGATCTGTCAAAGTCTCAGCTTCAGGAGATGCTATACCTCACGGATCAGCAGGCCGAGGCGGTGACGCCGGAGACCACGGTCCAGCAGATCCGGGCGATGCGGGAGCCGGGGCCGGTGGAGGTGCTGGATGGGCAGATGTCGCTATCTGACTTTCTTGGGGATGCGCCGGAAACGGAAGAACAGGTAACGGCGGAATCTGCTCTTGTCGTGCATGTTTCTGCCGATGATGTAGATGAAGTATATAAAGCCATGCGTGAGTCGGCGGTACCCTGTGTGGTCGCCATGGATGACCTGATCCCGGAAGAAGAAGCCGCTGCCGTTGCGATATCGCAACAGGAAGACACAGTGGAACAGCATGATGATGTCCCCGCCCATGGCAGGAGACTGATTGACGCTGATGCCCTGATCGACGACCTTGAAATGAAGCCGTGGGTGCATGTCACGGATTACAACATTGCTTACTATGCGGTTAAGGGCGCTGAGACTGTGTATGATGTCACGATGGTGCATGGGAAGTGGACTGCTGACGGACATTGCAGTGTTTGTGGGGAACATGCTTTGTTCTGGGCAATGTCAAGCGGATATAGCGCAAGTAAATTTTGCCCGAACTGTGGGGCGAGAATGGACGGTGAACAGGCATGAGTGAACTGCGAAGCAACTTAGACTGGGCGGGCGAATTTCAGACAATGGCAGAAAGGATGCGTCTTTGCGAATCCGAAGAACAGATGTACCGTCAAATTAGGCGATTCAAAGAAGATGATTTTATGCCAGAATACGGTAGATTAAGCCGAGCAAAGCGAAGAAAGAAAGGTTTTAGATGGTATGAACAGCATGACTGAGTTGAAACCCTGCCCGTTTTGCGGCAGTGAGGCGCACATAGAAAAGGGAAAGGTAAGAGTTAAAAATAACAAAGTCAGAGGAACAAAAACAAGAAAGTCTTATTACATCGGCTGTTCTGATCCTGAGTGCATCCTTTACAGCAACAGACGGTATGCAAAACTGTTTTTCACCGTGTCGAAATATGGCATAGATGTAATGATAAGAAGATGGAACAGGAGGGACGGTGAACGGCGGTGACGAACAGAATCGTGGACTACATTGATCTCCGGCACACCTCGCGGAACAGGGTGTGCGAAGAGGTAGGAATCCGTCAGGCAACGCTGCGGAGATACATCCGCGGTGAATCGGAACCGCCGATCAGCGTGGCGTATAAAATGTGCGACGCGCTCAAGTGCAATATGGAGGATCTTTTTCCGAGAAATAAGGAGGTACAGTGATGACAAAAGCTGAGATTGCAAAGGTGATCGGGAGACCGGCGCTCCTGGAGCAGACCGCAGAAGAGTGTATGGAGTTTGCACATGTCTGCCTCAAGATAGCACGGAAACTCCGCGGAGAAAACTTCACGCCGGCAGCAATGCCTCTTCTGGAATACGAATTGCACGAAGAGGCAGCGGATGTCATCAACTGCATCGACACTTTACACTCTGACGGGATTCTCGATTATGACAGAATATCTGCTATTGCCGCAGGAAAGATGGACCGATGGTCGGAAAGGATTGAGAGGCAGTAAAGTTGGGATTCTATGTAAACCAGAGAATCAAAGCGAAATGCCCGCTCTATGAGGGAATCGTGAAGTCACAGAACAGCAAGATCGCCGGGATCCAGTGCGCCTGCATGGACCCCGGCTCTGATGCGTCCATCATTGTGCGGAGGCATGGCTTTAACGACTTGATGAGGTACAAGCGGCAGTTCTGTGACAGCATGGATGGATACCGGACATGCAAGTGTTATCTGGAATACAAAAAGCTCAATAAATGAGACCAGCTGCAAGGCCGGTCTTTTTTTATTGGGCAAAGGGCGCAGAAGAAATCCGAAATCTGTGATGATGACAGCATGAGTGCAGAGGTATGTGAAAAGTCGAAAGAGTTGAGAGAACTGGGGCGGCGGGTGATCCGGGACCGTCCCGACTTGGCGTGGATCCGGGAGTCGAGGGTCAGGATAGGCTACGCCATGTCCAGCAAAGACAAGACAAAGGATGACAGGATCATCTTTGCGGAGTGCTACAAAGTAAAGCCGCTTTGGCAGGCATTTATACCGTATGACTTCGTGATCGTGTTCTATGAGCCGAACGTAATGATGATGGATGACCGGCAGCGGGAGATCCTCATGTATCACGAACTGCTGCACATCGGCATGGAAGACAACGGATACCTGAAGATCAGGCCGCACGATATCGAGGACTTCAAAGTGATCCTTGACGAGTATGGCATGGACTGGAATGCCGTGGAGGTGGGTGATATGCGTGGCTCGTAATCCAAAACAAGACGCCAACCTTACACACAAGTTAACTGCGAGCGAACTGCGAAAAGGCGGTAAAAACTCTGGCAAGCGCCGAGGCGAACTGAAGACCTTCAGGGAAGCATTGTTGAATGGACTCACGAAGGAAGAACAGGACGTCATGCTGAAGGCCCTGAAGCGCAATGCCATGCGCGGGAACCTGCCCTGCTTTGAATTCCTGCTGAAGATGATCGACCAGCACCCGGACCAGGGAAGCGGAGAAGACAAATCTGTCGAAATCAAAATTGAGGGATGCGATGAGTACGGAGATTGATCACACTTTGAAAGATGTCCTGAAAGGAAAGCGGAAGCATGTGAAAGGGTGGTGTTTCTGCTATGCGGAAGGAGGTGATGCCAATGACCACAATCGCTCTCGGAAAACCAAATTCAAAACAGGATCTGTTTCTGCGTGATACACACAGACATGTCGGATTCGGGGGCGCTCGTGGCGGCTGAGCGGGAAAAGCTGGGCTGTCAGAACGAAAGCTGTCTTGCTGGCATCAAAGTACCCTGAGATCGCACAGATGATAGTCAGAAAGAGTTTCCCGGAGCTTGAGGCAAACCACATCGCTCCGTTCCGCAAGCTCCTCGGCATCGGAAGGCCGGGCTGTCCGTTCAAATTCAATGAGTCGAAGAAGATCATCCGCTTCCCGAACGGAAGCACTATCCGTTTTGCATACTGCGACAGAGACAGCGACACGGACCGGTACCAGGGAACAGAAGTCGATATCCTCTATCTGGATGAGGCGACGCAGCTCTCAGAACAGCAAATACATGATTTGAACGCCTGTGTCCGTGGTACAAACCCAGATTTCCCGCTGAGGACCTATTACACGTGCAATCCGGGCGGCAAAGGACACGCCTACATCAAGCGCCTGTTTGTGGACCGGCAGTATGTAGGGAAGGAGAAGCCGGAGCAGTACAGCTTCATTCAGTCTCTGGTCTACGACAACAAGGTCTTGCTGGAAGCGCACCCGGAGTACGTCGACGAGCTGGAGAATCTGCCGGAAGCGCGGCGGAAAGCGTGGCTTTACGGGGACTGGAACAGCTTCGTCGGTCAGGTCTTCGTGGAGTGGCGAAACGATCCGAACCACTATCAGGACCGGCGGTGGACGCATGTGATAGACGATTTTCCGGTGGATGCTTCCTGGAAGATCTACAGGAGCTTTGACTTTGGCTACGCTAAGCCGTTCAGCGTGGGCTGGTATGCCGTAGACCACTCGAACCGCATCTACCGGATCAGGGAATACTACGGATGCGCCGGAGAGCCGAATGTTGGCCTCATGATCACGCCGCAGGAGATCGCGAAGACCATCAGGGAGATAGAGAGCACTGATCCTAACCTTAAAGGAAAGACCATCGCTGGAATCGCGGACCCGGCAATCTGGGACAAGTCCCACGGTGAGAGCATTGCGGAGATGATGGAACAGGAGCGCATCTACTTCTCGCCCGGAGATCACGCCAGACTCGCCGGTAAGATGCAGTTCCACTACCGCCTCGCCTTTGATTCGATGGGGATCCCGATGTTCTACTGCTTCAAATCATGCAGGCACTTCATCCGCACGATCCCGATCCTGATCTATGACGAAAAGAAGGTGGAGGACATCGACACCACGCTGGAGGATCACATCTACGACGAGGCGCGGTATCTCTTCATGGAGCACCCGCTTAACCAGCGCAAGGATATACAGAAACCGATGCCTGCGGATGATCCGCTGAACCAGTGGAGTACGCCGCAGAGAAACATACGAGGAGGACTATATGGCTGACATCCCTATCAACATTACGCCGGTCTCAATGGCTGACGCCAGACCGGACCCCGCTTCCGTCACGGCAGGCCGCGCCATTGGAGAGGCAGAGCTTAAAGCCGCGCAGGACCGCCTGGAGCGGTACAAGGAAGGGAAAACCAACTACGATGACCGCATCATCGAGAACGAGGACTGGTGGCGGTTCTTGCACTGGCAGAACTTCAAGCGCAGCCCAAAGAAAGTCGAAAACAAGCAGCAGAATTACAACGCGAAGCCTGTCTCCGCATGGCTTTTCAACTCCATCATGAACAAGCACGCCGACGCGATGGACAACTTCCCTGAGCCTGCAGTGCTGCCGAGATCCGCAGATGATGAGGGCGCAGCCAAGACTCTCAGCTCCATCCTGCCGGTGATCATGGAGAACTGCCGCTTTGAGCAGACATATTCTTCTGTGTGGTGGGATAAATTGAAGAACGGAGTCGGTGTCTATGGTGTCTTCTACAATCCCACGCTTCTCAACGGGATCGGAGACGTGGACATTCGTCCGATTGACGTCCTCAACCTGTATTGGGAGCCTGGAATCCAGGATATCCAGGACTCGAAGGACGTTTTCCTGCTCTCGTTGAAGGATAATGACCAGCTGGAAGCGGCACACCCGGAACTTAGGGGGAAGCTGAGGGAATCCGGCCTTACCAAGAAGCAATATCACTATGACGATCATGTAGATACAAGTCATAAGTCCGTGGTGGTGGACTGGTACTACAAGAAGAACAGCGGCGGCAGGGACGTGCTCCATTACGTCCAGTATGTGGATGACGTCATCCTCTACGCTTCTGAGGATGACCCGAAATACACCGACACAGGCTTTTATAACCACGGGAAGTACCCGTTTGTTATGGAAGTTCTGTACGAGGAGAAGGGGACGCCGGCGGGATTCGGCCTTATCGACATTATGCGGAATCCGCAGGAGTTTATCGACCGCCTCGACGGCGCGATTCTGGACAATGCCTTGTGGGCCGCTAAGCCTCGGTATTTCGGAAAAGATTCCATGGGAATCAATGAGGACGAGTTCCTGGACACAAACAAGCAGATCGTGCATACAACCGGCTCTCCGAACGAGGATAACCTGAGACCTATCGAGACAAAGGAACTGTCCGGGAATACGCTGTCTGTGCGTCAAGGGAAGATTGACGAGCTGAAGGAGACCTCCGGAAACCGGGATTTCTCTCAGGGCAGCACAACCGCGGGAGTGACCGCGGCTTCCGCAATCGCGGCGCTCCAGGAGGCCGGATCTAAAGGCTCCAGGGACATGATAAAGGGGGCATACCGGGCATATACGGAAATCTGTAACCTGGTGATCGAGCTTGTCAGGCAGTTCTACGACCTCCCGAGGGCTTTTCGCATCACCGGAGAGAATGGCCAGCCGGAGTACATCGAGTTTGACAATTCCGGGATGCAGTCGCAGCAGGTCACCGAATATGGAATGGATTTCTCAACGAAAGAGCCGATATTCGATATTAAGGTAAAAGCACAGAAGTCTAACCCATACAGCCGAACAGCGCAGAATGAGCTGGCGATCCAGTTCTATCAGCTCGGATTCTTCAACCCGCAGATGAGTGACCAGGCATTGGCCGCAATCGACATGATGGACTTTGAGGGTAAGGAGCGCGTCCGTGAGACCATCCGTAACAACGGAACACTGTTTGAGCAGCTCCAGCAGATGACACAGACGGCGATGCAGCTGGCGCAGGTGGTTGCTGGGCTTAACGGAGACACCAGACCGCTTCAGGCTCTTCAGATGCAGGCCGGGATTACGCCGGAAGCCTCCCCGCAGATGGCGCAGCAGGGGAACAGCAGAGGGAACAGAGAATCCAGATTTGACAGATCAAGAAGAAGAGCAGCGGAGGTGACGTCAGTACGATGATTAAGATATCTATGCGTCAGGACGAGAGTTGCGCACAATTCATTATCGGCGGTCATGCGGAATATGCCGAAAAGGGAAAGGATATAGTATGCGCCGGAGTCAGTACGCTGGTGAACACCCTGGCGAATATCGTCCGGGAGCTGGGTGAAAAGCGAATCATTCCGCTCTGGATGATATGGCCTGACGAGGATCCGTTCCATATCTATGCGGAAACAGGCGGGAATCCCGCGGTGAACACGGTGATGGACACATTTGTTACGGAGTTTTGCCAGATCGCGGGGCAGTATCCCGATAATGTGCAGGTCCAGATTATCGGAGAAAGGAGCGAAGATGACCCTTGCTGAACTGATCGCCTACGTTGACCAGATCAGGCCGAACGCCTACGACAAAGATGTTGAGACCGGCTGGATTAACGAGATTGAGCACAAAGTATATGAACAGGTGGTGAGCAGAGCGGTGGGCGCCGGGGACTTCTACGGCCCGTACAACTACGACCGGGACGCCGAACGCACACTGATCGTTGAGGACGCCCACAAAGACGTCTATGTTACCTACCTTCTTGCGCAGATGGACTTTGCCAATATGGAACTGGACCGATACAACGCCGACGTCTCAATGCATCAGGCGGCATGGGATGACTACGCGGCGGAGTACCGCAGAAACCACCTCCCGAAATCGCATGAAGTTACCGTACCTCCGTGTTGCTTCTGGTGCTAAGCGGGAGCGCACTGTAGGGCAGTGGGGCGGCCTCGACGAGCGCCTGATCATCGAGGAGAACTGCTTCCACGCCATGAAGAATATGTCCACGCGGTATTTCCCGGCAATCGCTACAAGGCTGCCAAGGGGAGAATCCGGGAAAGCGTTCGCTGGGGAGCCGCTTGCCATGGCGTTCAAAAATGGCACGATCTACACAGTGGCATATTGGTTGAAATTTGACGGTACATGGAAATACACGACATCGCTCTTTAAAGACGAGCAAGAAGTTCTTGAACTGCCGGAGGGCGGCAACCACCAGAGACAGATAGTCGGCATGGGAGCATACCTTTGCATCTTCCCGGACAAGGCGATTTACAACACAAACAGCGGTGAAGTCAGCTACATGGACGCGACCTTTGCTCCGTCAGGTACAGTGACCTTTGAGGAGGTTTCAACGGATTCTGTCTTCTGCAAGATCACTGCAGCCGGAATTGATGACGTCATCAAGGCACATGATGGAGTGACTTTCTACGGTGTAAATGATGACGCTTTCCTGACAGAGGGAAAACCGGCAACGAAGGTTGTGACGGAGACCGGTTCGGATT
>CAMIVF010000103.1 GCA_946401715.1 uncultured Clostridia bacterium
TTCCCTGGCGGGCGACTATGTGCGGGTGATGATTCCGATGATGATCGTCAATGCGCTGTGGGGCCTGAACAATGCGGCGCAAAATGCGATTCTTGGCCATATGACAGCCAGAGCCATCGCGGCCAACTCCGTTGCGTCTACCCTGTTTTTGCTTTGCAAGTCCACCGCGCAGGGGTCCGCCGCTACAGCTTCCTTCTACACGGGGAAAACGATCGGGGAAGGAGACTTCGAAAAGCTCAGGCTGTACGCCCGCACCTGGCAGGTGCTGTTTGTCGGGATCGGCATTCTGTCCGGCATCGCGCTGTTTTTCCTGCGCATCCCCATTCTTTCTGTCTACCGGCTTGAACCGGAAACCCGGCAGATGGCTGATACCTTCCTGCTGATCCTGTCCGTGATCATCGTCACCATGTCCTACCAGATGCCGGTGAATGCAGGAATCATACGGGGCGGCGGAGACATCCGGTATGCATTTACGCTGGATATGGTGAGCATCTGGTGCATCGTCATCCCCGTTTCCTGGGTGGCTGCCTTTGTGTATCATGCATCGCCGGTCACGGTTGTCTGGCTGCTGAACGCAGATCAGGTCTTTAAGGCTGTGCCTGCTTTCATCAAATGTAATTACGGGCACTGGGCAAAGAAGCTGACCAGATGATCACGGGGATCTGTTATAATAGGTTCAGAGCTTCGTCGCGCGGTCGGGCGCAATTTTGCCAAGACGGAATTGATATGCAGTCGGCAGGCAGCTGGGAACCTGAAGATATGAGAAAGAGACTCACGAAACTGATCAGCGGAATCCTGAACAGGAAGGTCAATACGCACGCTTCCAGCATTGCGTTCTATTTCTTCATGGCTTTCATTCCTCTGCTGATTCTTTTCATGACAGTCGTTCCGCTTCTGGGAATCAGTGTCAACAGCATCGTGCGTTTCTTCCGGACAATTCTTCCGGAAGGTTCCGCGAAGCTGGCAGGAGAGATCGTACGGGAAGCGTATGATCATTCGAAAGCTGCGTTTTCCCTGTCGGCTGTGATGCTTCTGTGGACTGCTTCCAGGGGCGTCAATGCACTTACGCAGGGGCTGAATGCGATGTATGACGAGAAGGAGACGAGGGGATTCGCAAGGCGGACGTTACAGTCTTTCGGATATACCCTTGTGCTTCTGGCGTTTATGTCCTCTGCGATCTTTCTGATCTTCAGCGGACGGATCAGCGCCTTCCTGAAGCGTGTATTTCCGCAGGTCCGTCTGCAGGCTGGGGTTATGACGTTCCTTGAGTATCTCATTCTCCTTGCGGCAGGCTGCCTGTTTTTCTGTCTGGTCTACAGATATCTGCCGTCAGGAAAGCGTATCCTGGCCAGACAGTTTCCGGGAGCGTTTCTTGCCTCTTCGGGGTGGGTGCTGTTCTCCATGGGTTTCCGGGTGTATGTCAGTATGTTCAACAGCTTTACCAGTCTGTACGGGAGCCTGGCAACCGTGATCCTGCTTCTGTTCTGGTTTTACTGGATCTTCTTTATCCTGCTTGCAGGCGGCTATGTCAACGCTCATCTGCCTGCATTGCTGCCCGCAGGTTTTTTGTCGTTTTACCATGAAAAAAAGGTCCTCAGCCTGATCCTATCGGGTCTTTTTCTCGCAGGATTCTTTTCTTATCTGACGGAGTGCTGGCTGAACTGCAGGCTGTCCGCATTTCCGTGGATCGGATACCTGCTTGTGCTTTTCCGGATCGGGACGACAGGCACATGGCTGGCTGCAGTCCTGATTTCAGTAAAGTCAATGGGGTTAACATATTCCGGGAAGCAGCTTACAGCGCTGGTATTGCTTATGGCCGGGAACATCATCGTGATGCGGCGGTCATTTTTCCCGAATCTGTTTGTGTATCTGATCGTCTTTACGATATGGAATATTGTGATCCTGTGTATGTGCGCTCACCTGATGCTTCGTGAAGGGCCGGACGGAAACATGGAAGAGGAGAAAGGAGCCTGACAGATGGCGCAGAAGGGCGGAAAAGGAAAAAGGAGAAGGAAGCATACCATCACAGGAAGAAGTCTTCTTTATCTGGTTCTGATGGGGTTCCTGATGATTGTCGGAGCCAGCGTGGCAGCCGGGGTCAGCCTGTTTCGGGCCGATGTCGGGGTTTACACCTCTTTTGCTTATTCCTATGCAAATATGCTTGCTTCCAATATTTCCGCGGAAGATATTGATCAGTTTCTGGAAATGGAACAGAGCCTTGCGCCGGGAGAAGTATCTGATAAAACCACGTTGGACGAGCTTCAGAACAGGATTATGGCAGACAGCGATTATATCAGAGTCGCTGTCCTTTTGCAGAGCTCGGCTTCCTTTGCGGATCTCAGGCATATCTATGTGGTGACGCCGAATGAAAAGGACATCACTTACATCTGGTATATGGTTCATATTGATCCGAAGCCGGGGGACCTGACGGAAAGAGAAATCAATGATCTGCGGAACCGCTACAACCCGCTGGAGCATGCACCGTATGACGAGGACGAGAAAGAAGCGATGATGGCCGTCGTGGACGGGACGTGGGACAATTCTTTGTTTCTGAGGAGCGATCTGAGCAATAACAGCTTCCTGGGAACGGCGCTTTCCCCCATATACAGGATGGACGGCAGCGTCGCCGCGATCGTGGGCGTCGATCTCGATATCTATGATATGGTGGTTTCGATCGGCAACATGTGTCTCAATATCATTCTGGCCATCTCGATGATCATGGTGGCAGGCATGGTGATCTTCTATTTCCTGATCCGGGTCAGAATCATTCGGCCGATTGTGATCCTGAAAAAGGCAACGGCGGATCTGGTGGAGAACCTGGACGGCGGCAGAACCTTTAAAGTCAATGTGCATTCCGGCGACGAGATCGAGGTGCTGGCCAGATCCTTCGAGGAGATGGACGACAGGCTGAGGCAGTATCTGCAGGAGAACACGGCAATCACCGCAGAACGGGAGCGCCTGAGAACGGAGCTGGACCTGGCAACGCGGATTCAGGCGGACATGCTGCCGTCCGAGTTCCCCGCGTTTCCGGGCAGAGGGGAATTTGACATCTATGCCAGCATGAAACCGGCCAAGGAGGTGGGAGGGGACTTTTATGATTTCTTCCTCCTCGATGAAAACCACCTGGCGCTTGCGATTGCCGATGTGTCCGGGAAGGGAGTTCCCGCCGCGCTGGTCATGATGATGTCGATGATCATGCTGAGAAACTTTACGATGACAGGCCTTTGTCCCAAAGAGGTCCTGGCGAAGGTAAATGACCAGATCTGTCAGAACAAGGAGGAGATGTTTGTCACTGCCTGGATAGGAATTCTGGATCTTCAAAGCGGCGTCCTCACAGCGGCGAACGCAGGCCACGAGTATCCTATGCTGAAGCATCCGGACGGTTCGTTTGAGCTTGTGAAAGATCCGCACGGTCTGGTACTGGGCGGAATGGAAGGGATGCAGTACAAAGAGTATGAGATGAAGCTGGAACCGGGCAGCATGCTGTTCGTGTACACGGACGGTGTCCCGGAGGCGACCGATCAGGCGGAAGAGCTTTTTGGGACAGAGCGCACACTGGACGCCCTGAATCAGGCAGACGCCCGTACAGCGAAGGAGATTCTGGAGGCAGTGGACCAGGCGGTGAGCCGGTTCGTCGGCGAAGCGCCACAGTTTGACGATCTGACGATGCTGTGTATCGCCTGGTCCGGAAGAGCGAAAGAGAATGAGGAAGGGAGGCGTGAGGAAGAGGAAGTGGAATAATCCTTGTTGCGGCATCATTTCTTCTGTATAATGAAGTAAGGGTCCAAGACCCGGCAGCCGAGACAGACTTGTCTGTTCCCGGTATCATATAATCTCTGCTAACACCCGAAAGAAGAGCTGAATACCGTTAGCGGATGCCGAAGGCATGAGGCTGCGGTATTCGCTTCCGGCCGGTGTTAGTCAGATAAAAACTGGTGTTATAAGAGGAGAGGAGAAAGAGAAGTATGAAACTGACAAAACTTGCAGGTTTTCTGGCAGCTGCGGCATGTGTGACGATGATCGGGGCCGGAGCGGTAATGGCAGAAGAGAGCAATCCGATCTCTGTCTGCATCATTACTTCTTCCGGTATCGATGACGGAAGCTTCAACCAGGACTGCTATAACGGTATCCTGACCTTTATTGAAGAACATGATGACTGCACCGTGACCGATATCAAGGAATCGGATTACAACGAACTGATCCCGACGGTTGAAAAGTCAGTTGGTGACTTTGACGTTTTTGTCCTGCCCGGATTCAACTTTGCAGGCATCGGCGATATCGCCCAGAATAACCCGGACAAGAAGTTCCTTGTGGTCGACTCCACCATTACGGACAGCGAAGGGAATGCTGTCACACTGGACAATGTCTATACGATGACGTTCAAGGAGCAGGAGGGCGGTTTCCTGGCAGGTATCGCCGCTGCGCTCACAACCCAGAGCGGCAAGGTGGCCGTCGTCAACGGTATGCCGTTCCCGTCCAATGTCAACTATGAGCTCGGCTTTATGAGCGGCGTCAACTATTCGAACGAGAATTACGGCACTGAGGCGGAGTGCGTTGAGCTTCCGTCCTATGCCGGAACCGATCTGTTCGGCAACGATGTCGGCGGTAACTACACCGGTGACTTTGTCGATGAGTCTCTGGGCAAGGTTGTCGGAGAAGCGCTGATCGATGAGGGATGCGATGTGATCTTTGTCGCGGCCGGCGCGTCCGGAAACGGTGTCTTCACTGCGGCGAAGGAAGCAGACGGCGTCTATGTCATCGGCTGCGATGTCGATCAGTTTGACGACGGCGCGAACGGCGACGGAAACATCATTCTGACCTCTTCCCTGAAGGTGATGCATTCCAACGTCACGAAGCAGCTGGAGAACATCTATAACGGAACCTTTGCCGGAGAGGATGCCCTGCTCGGCGCCGATACCGACTCCACCGGCATCGTAACGGAGGAAGGCCGTCAGCAGCTTGACGATGGCGCCATCGAGAAGCTGAATGAGTGCTATGAGAAGATCAAGTCCGGTGAGATCGTACCGGCTTCCCAGGAAGATTTCCAGGGTCTGAAGTAAAGATATTCTGATGATTCGGCACCTCGCAGCGGCAAGCGCCTGCACGGGGTGCTGATTCCTTTATCTTTGCCCTGCCGGCTCAACCTGCGGGGCTTCTTTTACATTTGAAAGAACAGGGAGCTGTCATGGAAAACTATATTGTTGAGATGCGTCATATCACCAAACGCTTTCCGGGCATAATCGCGAACGATGATGTCAGCATCGGGATCCGGCCCGGGGAGGTGTTCGCTCTTCTGGGAGAGAACGGTGCAGGGAAGTCGACGCTGATGAGTATGCTGTTCGGCATGTATACGCCAGACCTGGGTGAGATCTACGTGAAGGGAGAGAAGGTGGAATTCCGCTCTTCCAACGATGCGACTGCGCACAGCATCGGCATGGTTCATCAGCATTTCAAGCTGGTGGACAATTATACGATCGCGGAAAACATCGTCCTTGGCGTGGAGCCGATGGGAAAGAAGCTGGGCTTTCTCCCTGCCGTGAACATGAAGCAGGCAAACCGTGAGATCGCGCAGCTGTCAAAGGATTACGGACTTGAAGTGAATCCCACGGACCTGATTGAGAATGTTCCTGTCTCTGTCAGGCAGAGAGTGGAGATTCTGAAGATGCTCTACCGGAAAGCGGAGATCATGATCTTTGACGAACCGACGGCAGTGCTGACCCCTTCGGAGATCGAATTCCTGCTCAAAATCATTGACGGACTGAGAAATGCCGGTAAGACGATTATCCTGATCACGCACAAGATCGAGGAGATCAAGCAGATTGCGGACCGCTGCGCGATTCTGTGCCGGGGCCGTCTGGTGGACATCATGGACGTGAAGACAGCATCTGTTCAGGAGATGGCAAACATGATGGTAGGCCGTGAGGTAGACTTCCACCGCCATAAGAGCGAAGCGCATTTCGGGAAAGAGGTGCTGGAAGTAAAGGATCTTACCGTGCTCAACGAAAATCATTTTCCGGTTGTGAAGAAGGTATCCTTTTCCATACACGCCGGAGAGATCTTTGCCATAGCGGGTGTTTCCGGCAATGGGCAGACAGAGATCGCTGATGCGGTCACCGGGCTGGCCGCGGCATCGGAAGGCCAGGTGCTCCTGAACGGGAAAGACATCACCCATGCCCCCATCCGCACCCGCGCGCAGGAGGGGATCTCCTATATCCCTGAGGACCGGCAGAGTACAGGGGTCGTGATGGATTTTTCTCTGTCAGACAATCTGGCGCTGCGGCGGTATACGAAGGAACCCTATTCGAGGAAGGGGATTCTGAACTTCGGTGAATTCAGCAAAAACGCGGAAGAGATGATCACGCGCTACGACATCCGGTCGGGACAGGGGGCGAAGACCATCGTGCGTTCCATGAGCGGCGGGAACCAGCAGAAGGCGATCATCGGCAGGGAGATCGAGGAGCATTCTGATCTGATTATCTTCGTTCAGCCGACACGCGGCCTGGACATCGGCGCGATTGAGAATGTCCACAGACAGATTCTGGAAGAGAGAGAACGTGGCGCGGCAATCCTGCTGATCTCCCTGGAGCTGAGTGAGGTCATGGAACTTGCGGATACCATCGGCGTGATCTTTTCAGGCGAGCTTCTGAAGACAGCACCGGCCGGCTCGATGACACGCAATGAAGTCGGACGCTATATGATGGGGGTGAAGGAGGCATGAACGAGAAAAAAAGACGTGGTCTTGCCGGACTGCTCACCAGTGACCGGTGGGCGAATGTGACTGTCTCCGTCCTGGCGGTTGTGCTGATGCTTGTGACGTCCAGCATTATCCTGCTCGTGATGGGAAAGAATCCTCTGGTCGCGTTCCGCAGCTTTCTGCAGGGCTGCGGCTTCTGGCCGAAGGCGAATTATGGCGGCGGAAGCGGCATGCTTTCAGATTTCTCTGATTTTCTGAACATACTCGCTCCCATGCTGCTTGCGGCGCTTTCCTTTATCGTGGCGTTCAAGACCGGCCTGTTCAACATCGGAATCTCCGGGCAGATGCTGCTGTCGGGATTTCTTGCAACGATTCTGGTCGGTTATATCAAGGAGCTTTCCCCGTGGATCGCGAAGCCGCTGGTCATTCTGATCGGTGCCGCGGCCGGAGGCCTCCTGGGGGCGCTGATCGGATTTCTGAAATACCGGTTCAACATCCATGAAGTGGTTTCCACCATCATGGTGAACTACATCATCAGCTATACGACAGGGTTCTTCATCAATACCCGCTATGTGGACATGCTGACGAGATCCAGCCGGATCTGCACGCCGGCTGCGCGGCTGACCTGGACGAAGGTGGAGATCGGCCAGGTCATGTGCAACATTCCGCTCGGCATTGTGATTGCGCTGATCGCGGCGTTCGTGGTGAAGTTTATCTTCGATAAAACGGTCTTCGGATTCGAACTGAAGGCGGTCGGCACCAGCCGCAGATGCGCCCGGTATATCGGTGTCAATGTGCGCAGGAGCATCGTCCTGTCCATGGCATTTTCCGGTATCTTCGCAGGACTGGCAGGAGTGACGTATTATCTTGGCTACACGAACACGATGGTTCCGAAGACGCTTCCCGGGATGGGATATGATTCCATCGCTGTGGCGCTTCTGGGAAGCTCGTCGCCGATCGGGGCGATCTTTGCTTCCATCATCGTCACCATCTTCCAGAGCGGCGCCAACTATATGAGCTCTTCCGTCGGTGTAGCGAAAGAGATCGCTTCCCTGATCACGGGAATATTGCTTTTGTTCGCGGCATGCGGAGAGTTTATGAAGATGCTTGGCAGCAGAAAGATCGAAAAAGAAGAGGATGCGCGGATCGCAGCCATGCAGGCAGCAAGAGCCCAGGAGGCTGATCAGAAGGGAGGGACAGACAGATGACAAAGGTATTTACGGATGGCTTGTCTTTCGCCCTGCCGCTCCTGATCATGGCGGTCGGCGCGATCTATTCTGAGAAGAGCGGCGTGACCAATCTGGCGATTGAGGGTTTTCAGGGCTTTGGCGCTTTCGTCGGCGCGCTCGTGGCAATCCTGATTATGCCGTCTCTGCCGAAAAGCTCACAGATTCCGATCTATGTTGCCATGCTTTTCGCGGCAGTCGGCGGCGGGATCTATGCCTGTATCCATGCGCTGCTGTGTATCAACTTCAAGGCGAATCAGGTGATCAGCGGTGTCGTCGTCAATATTCTGGCGGTCGCCCTGACGACATTCTTTACCAGTTCAGCCAATACCGCGCTGCTGGGGACCGCCTCCAACAAGTTTATTCTGGGCGTGTCAAACCGTTATTCGATTCCGCTGCTTTCAAAAATCCCGTGGATCGGCGGAATCTTCCAGAAGATGTATCCGTTTGAGTGGATTATCATCGGGCTTGTGATTGTGTTCTGGTACCTGATGTACCGGACCAGGTATGGCATGAGACTG
>CAMIVF010000104.1 GCA_946401715.1 uncultured Clostridia bacterium
TGACAGGCAATATCGCGCCGGAGGAAGGTTCGATGGATCTGAAAGGATCAAAGGTGGCTCGTTTTGATCCGAATGGTTTCATTCAGGAAAACGTCGCGCATATCCCGGAGGACCGCAATAAAGCCGGTCTGGTCGGGAACATGTCTGTCGCGGACAACCTGGTTCTGAAGAGCACCAGGGACAGGCGGTTTTCTGACGGGAACGGCCTGCACCTGAAGAAAAAGGCAATCAGCGCATATGCGATGGAGATGAGACAGAAGTATGATATCCGCTGTGCTTCCTCCGAACAGGAAGCCAGGAACCTGTCCGGCGGAAATCAGCAGAAGGTTATTCTGGCACGGGAACTTGAGGCTTCTCCCGATCTTCTGGTAGCGGTGCACCCCACCAGAGGCCTGGATATCGGAGCGACCCGGTTCATCCACGACGTGGTGATCCAGCAGCGGGATCAGGGCCGCGGCGTCCTGCTGATCTCGGCGGATTTTGATGAAATCCTGGAGGTCTCAGACCGCATCCTGGTCATGTTTGAAGGCAGGATCATGGGAGAGTACTCCGGAAAGAATCCTCCGATTGAAGAGATTTCGATGGCAATGGCCGGAAAGTGAGGTGTGGCAAAGTATGAACAAAAAACACTCCGGCGCGCTGATTATCGTGCCCGTCCTCTCCATTGTGATTTCATTCCTGATCGGCTGTATCATTATCGCTGCCCTTGGCGCAAGTCCCATCGATGCCATGCAGTATCTCTGGAAGGGCGCTTTCGGCAATGTTCGCAACCTCGGCACGACTTTCTCAAGGGCAACGCCTCTGATCTTCACGACCCTCTGCGCGTGCTTTGCCTATCGCTGCGGGGTTTTCAACCTGGGTGGAGAAGGCCAGTTTATCATCGGATCTATCCTTGCCTGTTACATTGCGACGCAGGCACCGGTGACCGGCGCAGCCGCGATCGTTCTGTGTGTTGTCGCTGGCGCCGTTGGCGGCGGGCTGTGGGCGGCGATCGCAGGCCTGTTGAAGGTGTACCGCGGGCAGAATGAGATGATCATCACGATCATGCTGAACTATGTGGCGACGTTGCTTATGGGTGTGGTTTATACCAACTGGCTGCGTGACGGCAGTGTTCCGCAGACCATGGCGGTTCCGGACGAAACCCAGCTGCCGTCCTTCCTGGGGCTGCGGGCAACCATCGCATTTCCCATCGCGGTTGTGGTTGGCATCGTCGTCTTCTATTTCCTGTTCTATACTTCCTCCGGCTTCCAACTCAGGGCAGTCGGCCTGAACATGACCGCTGCGAAGGTGAACGGGTTCAATGTAAAGCGCTATCTGTTCATGAGCTTTGTCGTGTCCGGCGCGATTGCAGGACTGGGCGGCGCTCTGGAACTGCTCGGCACACAGCTTAGGCTGATCAATGGCTTCGGCGCGGGATACGGATTCGATGGAGTTGCGATGGCGCTGATTGCCAGCCTGCACCCGCTTGCAGGAATCGTGGTGGCCATCTTCTTCGCTGCGCTTCGCGTCGGATCGACAACCATGCAGACAGCCACCGGTGTTCCGACCAGCGTATCGGACATCATTCAGGCTCTGGTGATCGTGTTCTCGGTAGCAGGCATGGCGATGGTTAAGCTGCCGGAGTTCAGGAACCTGTTCATGCGCAAGGAAAGAAAGGCGGTGTAAATATGGGATCATTTATCACGAATCTGATTCTTGCCAGCATCAGGATGGCTTCTCCGCTGATTTTTCTGTCTCTTGCCGAGCTGTATTCCCAGCGTGCCGGACTGGTGAACATCGGGATCGAGGGAATCGCTGCGATTGGTTCGCTGACAGGTTTTATGGTCAGCCTGATCTCGGGGAATCCGCTTCTCGGCGTTCTGGCCGGAGCACTTGCCGGGATCCTGGTCAACATGATCTTTGCGTATGCCACGATTACACTGTGCGCGGAACAGATCGTGTATGGCATGGCCATCAACATCTTTGCCCCGGCGCTTGCCGCTTTCGCCTACAGGGTTTACTTTGGATCCGGCAGTGAGCTGGTACAGGCAAACCTGATGGTGACACTGAAGGGGCTGCTTGGGATCAAGAGTGACAGCTTTCTGGTCAATCTGTTCCTGGATCAGACGCCGATGGTCTACTTTGCTTACATCCTGGTCATCGTGACGGCGGTCTATTTCCGGCGTACGAAGTCGGGCCTGAATTACAAGGCGGTCGGGGAATATCCGAAAGCAGCAGCAACGATCGGAATCAATGTCATCGGTGTCAAGTATCTTTCCTGTGTGATCTGCGGCGCGCTTGCCGGCATCGGCGGCGCTTATCTGACAACCTGCTATTCCAAGACCTATGTCGATGGAAATGTTGCCGGGCGCGGATTTATCGCTCTTGCGGCGGTGATCTTCGGACGCTGGAGCTCCGGAGGCGTTCTGATTGCCTGCCTGTTCTTCGGATTCTGTGACGCGCTTCAGATCCGGCTTCAGCTGATCAACAATACGCTTCCGTACCAGTTCTTCCAGATGATTCCATATGTGGCGACCATCGTGGTTCTGGCTTTGATCGGTGCGAAGAAAGCAGGCCCCAAGGCCAGCGGACAGCCTTACCGCAAGGAAGAGCGTTAACCGGTTATGTAACTGTTCCGCAGCCCGGTCAGATCTCTGAATCAGGGGGCGGAAGAGAGGACATATGTATCCCATGTAACTGTGGACAAGCTGCAGAAGGTATGATTTCAAAGGAGGTAAACATGAAGAAAAAACTAGTTGCTATGATCGCTGCCGGCGCCATGATCGCTTCCATGGTTCCTGCCATGACGGCGCATGCTGACGGCCACACTGTTGCAATGATCTGTGACTCAAGCATCTCTGACGGCGGCTGGGGCATGGCCTGCTACAACGCCATGATGGATGCTGCCGAGAAGTGCGGATGGGAAACCATGTATTCTGACAGCATCGCACAGTCCGCTTACTATGACACTATTGTCTCCTACTGCGATCTTGGCGTGGATATGATTTATGCACCAGGCAATCAGTATACGGATGCGGTTCTTCAGGCAGCAGAGGAGTATCCGGACATCGCATTTGCCCTGCTGAACGGCGGAGCGGACACTCCGGAGAAGGCAGCCAACGGCAATGTATCCTCCCTTCTTCCGGATGCGCAGCAGATCGGCTGGATTGCAGGCGCACTTGCAGGCCTGATGACCGAAAGCGGAACCATTGCGTTCATCGGCGGCATGGAACTGGATACGACCCTTGCCAAGTATGCCGGCTACGGCGAAGCGGCAGCTTTTGTAGCGGAAGAAAACGGAAAGAGCGTCACGCTTCTGGATCCGGTATACTCCGGTGACTTCTCCGCGTCTGACAAGGGACTGGAATTTGCCAAGGCGATGATGGACCAGGGCGCAGACGTATTCTTCGGAGATGCTTCCGCGGTTGATTCCGGTGCCCGCCAGGCGATCGATGAGGCGAATGAGGCAGCCGGCGAGGTCAAGATCTATGACATCGCACAGCCGGCGGATCTGCTCGGACAGAATGACTGTGTCATCGGAAGCCAGGTGACGGACAACTCTGTCCTGATTGAGTTGAGCATGAAGGCAGTGGAAGACGGTTCCTTCGGCGGTGAGACGCTGTACGGAACTCTTCAGAATGGCGTGCTTTCCGCAGGCGAGCTGAACAAGGATATCATTCCGGAAGATGTACAGACAGCATATGCGGATTACATTCAGCAGATGGTCGACGGTACCTTCATGGGCGGTGCTGAAACCGAAGCGGAGTAATACAGAGCATTTCAATCTGTCAATCTTTCAAAAGCGTTTCTTCTGCGAGTGTCTCTTCTGAGAGGGAGAGGCACTCGCTCTTTCCGGGGGGAACAGGATGAACTACGTTTACCTTCTTCGCTGCGCGGATCATACACTCTACTGCGGATGGACAACAGATCTGACCGCCCGTGTGCAGGCGCATAATAACGGACGGGGCGCAAAGTACACACGTTCACGTCTTCCGGTAGAGCTGGTATATTATGAGGAGTATGCCAGCAGGCATGATGCCTTGAGCCGGGAGTGGCACATTAAAAGGATGACGCGTGAAGAGAAAAACGATTTGATTGAGGGTCGTTTGACGGATACATGAGCGAGTGCCTTGCTCTTGACACTCGCTTTTTTGTATCGTACGATTGCTTTGTAAAAAACACTCGCTTTTCATCCGACAGAAAGAGCAAGACCGATTCAGACGGCACCAGACTGGCTGTCAGTCATGATCAGGGATGCAGGGACGGAAAGTATCACAGAGAAGAAGGGAGAACATCAAATGAGAAAGATGAGGCGTATGAGTATCATTATTACAGCAGCTATGCTGGCAGGCGTTTTTTCACCGGCTGTTCACGCTGATGAGACCGAGCCGCTGGCAGAGACGGAGATTATTGTCTTTGCGGCCAAGAGTCTCAACACGGTATTGGACGAGAGCATCATTCCTGCTTATAATGAGCTGCAGCCGAATGTAAAAATCACGCCAAGTTACGACAGCTCAGGAACGCTGATGACGCAGATTGAAGAGGGTGCCGCATGTGACGTATTCTTCTCAGCCGCGCAGAAGCAGATGAATGAGCTGGAGGAGAAAGGACTCGTTGTCGACGGAACAAGAAATGACATCGTAAACAACCAGGTCTGTGTTGTCACCTATGACGGCAGCGGTACAAAGGTGACCGGTCTTGAAAACCTGGCGGACGCAGCCAGCATGGCGCTTGCGGACGGTTCGGTTCCTGTCGGGAAATACACCCGTGAGGCGCTGGTTGCTGCCGGTATGGTTCAGGAAGGAGAAGACGGCGACAATTCCACCATCACCACGCAGGAAGTATCCGATGCGCTTGGCGGCCTTGAGATCAATGAGTGCGCGAATGTCGGCGCGGTTGCAGCCGCTGTCTCTGAAGGCGCGAATGAGGTAGGTACCGTGTATTATTCCGATACGTACGGGCTGGAAGACAAACTGGTCATTCTGGAGAAAGTGCCCTATGATCTGACCGGCAATGTTATCTATCCGGCAGCACAGATTGTCAATGAGGAAGCGGATGACGCAGAGATCGCCGCCGCTGCTGATTTTGCGGCATTCCTCACATCTGAAACGGCGAAGGAGATCTTTGATTCCTATTACTTCGATACGAATGTCGGAGGAGAAGAGGAAACAGAAGAGTAACAGCTAAGTCAGGACGTTCCGCCTATGCAGGAAGCGGTATATCAGAAACTGTGACACAGAAGAAATAAAAACGGAGTGCTTGAAATGATTGATTTTCTGGCAGGACTGGACTGGAGCCCTCTCTGGATTTCTCTCAAAACCGGAATCGTGGCTGCGTTCATCTCATTTTTCCTGGGCATCTTTGCTGCAAGGAAAGTCGTTAAGGCCGGACCGAAAACGAGGGCTGTTGTGGACGGGTTCCTGACGATGCCTCTGGTGCTGCCGCCGACCGTAGCAGGTTTTTTTCTGCTGCTGCTTTTCTCGACGAGAAGGCCGTTCGGCAGTATGCTGTATGATACGTTCGGCATCAAGGTGGTACAGACCTGGCTTGGCTGTATCCTGGCCGCGACGGTCATCTCATTTCCGCTGATGTACCGGAATGCGCGTGCCGCGTTTGAGCAGATTGATGTCAATCTTGTCTATGCGGCGCGTACGCTTGGTATGAGTGAGACCAGGATTTTCTGGCGGGTGATCATGCCTGCCGCAAGTCCGGGGATTGTCTCCGGTACGATCCTTGCGTTTGCGAGGGCGCTCGGCGAGTATGGAGCGACTTCAATGCTGGCCGGCAATATACCGGGAAAGACCGGGACAATCTCACAGAAGATTGCCATGGTGATACAGAACGGTGACTATGCCACTGCCGGCTTCTGGGTGCTTGTGATCGTGGTCATCGCGTTTGTGACTGTTCTGGCCATGAATCTTGTGAGCGGAAAGAAACTGCAGAATTTCAACCGGTACTGAGGAAGGAAACGCTATGACACTCTCCGTCCACATCAGGAAAACAATCGGAAGCTTCTGCCTTCAGGCTGACTTTGAAGCAGAAGACGGGATTCTTGCGCTCCTGGGTCCCAGCGGCTGCGGAAAAAGTATGACGCTGAAGTGTATCGCCGGGATCGAGCAGCCCGACGAAGGCTTCATCTCTCTCAACGGCAGAGTCCTGTTTGATTCCGCAAAGAAAGTGAACCTTGCGCCGCAGAAACGCAGAGTCGGATACATGTTCCAGAACTATGCGCTTTTTCCGAACATGACAGTCCGGAAAAATGTGCTGGCCGGCATGGGAAAAAAGCCGGATCCTTCGCTGGCGGATCCGTACTTGGAACGGTTTCAGATTGCTGACTATGCAGACAGCCTTCCCCATGAACTGTCAGAAGGCCAGAAGCAGCGCACCGCGATGGCAAGAATCGCTGCCCAGGCGCCGGACGTCATACTGCTCGATGAGCCTTTCTCAGCGCTTGATACGGTGCTGAAATGGCAGCTGGAGGAGGAGATGCTCCAGGTCTTGACGCAGGAGAAAAAGCCGACTATCTTTGTATCACACGATATCGATGAAGTGTATCGGATGAGCAGGGAAGTCTGCTCCATGAAGGATGGAAAAACGCTGGAGAAGATCCCGGCAGAGGTATTTTTTGACCGGCTGAAGGACGGGACTGCAGGACTGATGCCTGGATGGCGGATCCTGCCTCCTGAGCAGGCTGACGGACAGGATCTGGAGACAGTTTCCGAAGCAGGGCACCAGATTCCGCTGGCGACCGTGCCGGAAGGGACGCGATGAAAGCGAAGATACGTGTCACACTTACAACAGAAGAAGGGGAACGGTTTTACGGCCCTGGCGTACAGGATCTTCTGACCGGCATTCAGGAATATGGATCCGTGAAGGAAGCATGCGCCGCAATGGAGCTGTCCTATTCGAAAGGCCGCAGGATCCTGCGGCATGCGGAAGCTGTCCTTGGATATCAGCTGGTGAAGCGTCAGCAGGGCGGCGCGGCAGGAGGCTCTGCCATGCTTACACCGCAGGCGGAGGATTTCATACAGCATTACCAGTCCCTGACGGATTCCGTCCAGGCATATGCCATGAAATGCATGGAAGACGATTTCCCGCACTTCTGAGATTTTGTATGATTGTGCAAGGCTCTGATCCTTCATCAGAATCATAGATTTGTCATTACCGAAAAAGGAGGATCCACTATGATCAAGGCTGTGCTGTATGATGCGAAAGAATATGATATGCCGTCTTTTGAGCATTATGGAAAGATGCATGACGTGCAGTTCAGGTTCCTGGAAACAAAGCTGAACGAGGATACCGTGGATCTGGCAAAAGGCTATGATGCTGTCTGTGTGTTTGTCAACGACACGGTCAACGCCGCGGTGATAGAGAAACTCTATGAATATGGAGTCAGACTGATCGCGCTGCGCTGTGCAGGATATAACAATGTCGATGTGCAGGCTGCTTTCGGAAAGGTCCATGTGGTGCATGTTCCCGCTTATTCGCCCTATGCTGTCGCGGAGCATGCCATCGCGCTGCTGCTTGCTTCCGTACGGCGGATCCACAAAGCGTACAACCGCACGCGGGATTTTAATTTTTCACTGAGCGGACTGACGGGTTTTGATTTCCATGGAAAAACCGTCGGTGTCATAGGCACCGGCAAGATCGGAAGGATCTTTATCGACATCTGCAGAGGATTCGGCATGAAGGTGATCGCGTATGACCGTTTTCCGGCAAAGGACAGCGGGATAGACTATGTATCACTGGATGAACTGTTTGAAAGAAGTGATATCATCTCCCTGCACTGCCCGCTGACGGACGAGACCCGGCACATGATCGGATCTGAGGCGATCGGGCAGATGAAGAAGGGTGTCGTCATCGTCAATACTTCCCGCGGAGGACTGGTCGATGCGGAAGCGCTGCTCGAAGGGATTAAGACGCGGAAGATCGGCGCAGCATGTCTGGACGTATATGAGGAAGAAGCAGATATCTTCTTTGAGGATCGTTCCGGGCATATCCTGAACGATGAACTGCTGGCCCGCCTGATTTCCATGCCCAACGTGATCGTCACCTCCCATCAGGCGTTCCTGACAGAAGAGGCACTGAACAACATCGCTGAGACAACGGTGAACAATATCCTGTCCTGTTTTGAAAATGACGGGATCTGCGACAATGAGCTGTGCTACCGGTGCGGCAATATTGAGCGGTGCAAGAAGGAACGCAAGGAAAAGTGCTTCTGAGCTGTTTTTTGTACGTCCGCTCTTTCCGGAAGATATCCTCCATATTCCACAAACAGGAAACAACATGAAAACGAATGCTGCGTGACAGCCGATCGGGGTTGTAGCGCAGCATTTTTTGTTATACTCTCATATTGGGGAATCCTATATCTGACCCCGGGATGATGCAATATGTTCTATGGAGGAGGGAATCATGAAAGTCAGCCGCTATATCAAAAAACTGACGGACAGG
>CAMIVF010000105.1 GCA_946401715.1 uncultured Clostridia bacterium
TCCTGGTCAGTATGATGTCTACCTATGTGGTGATCTACCTGCTCCAGTATTCGCTGGGAAGCTGGCTGCAGGAGGACAAGCATGAATACCTGAAGACGAATTCCCTGAAGAAGGACGTGTGGCTTCCGAAGATCATCGACGGGACCGCCGTGTCGCTTGGTATTGTGATCGCCGTGGCGGCTGCCGTTATCGTGTGGCTGATCCTGTACAGGACGACGCTCGGCTACCGTGTGCGTGTGACAGGCCAGAACATCAGCGCGGCAAGACTGTCCGGAATCAATCCTTACAAAGAGTACATGATTGCCTTTGCGATTTCCGGCGCGATTGCCGGCCTTGCAGGATTTACCGAGATCAACGGCATGCAGCATATGCTGCTGACAGATTTTGAGAGCTCGATCGGATCCTACGGAATCGGTATCGCGATCATGGCGTCAGCCAATCCGATCGGCGTGATCTTCGCAGCGCTTCTGTTCGGCTTCCTCCAGGTGGGAGGCACGGTGCTTTCCCACTCCACGGACGCGCCGGCCAGCGTCATCGACCTGATGCTCGGATTCGTGATGCTGTTCGTTCTGATGTCCTTCTTCTTCCGGAGAAAATGGGAGATCCGGGCGATGAAGAAGCAGGCGCTTGCAAAGGAGGAATCGTGATGCAGAGTTTTATTAATCTTCTGACCCGTTCTGTCTTTATGAGTACGCCTCTGATTCTCGGCGCCCTGGGCGAAGTAGTTTCCGAGCGGTCCGGCATGATGGTGTGTGCCGTGGAAGGCATCTTCCTGGGCGGTGCATGGGGCGGATTCGCCGGCGCCTATCTGAGCGGCGGCAATCTTCTGGCCGGATTCGCCTCGGCGATGGCGGTCGGCCTGCTGGTGGCGCTTTTGTATGGTTTCACGACCATCTACATGGGACAGCACCAGATCGTCATGGGAACCGCGGTCGCGATCCTGATGACCGGTTTCTGCACATTTTTCTACAGAGTGATCTTCGGTACGCCGACCTCTCCGCTGAAGGTGAGCACGCTCAAGACCATCCCCCTGGGCCCTCTTGCAAAGATACCGGTCATCGGACAGATTCTGTTCAATCAGAATATCATCACCTACATTGCGTGGATTCTGGTGCCGCTGATCTCGTACTTCATCTTCAAGACAGCGCATGGCCTGACGCTTCGCTCCTGCGGTGAGAATCCCGAGGCGGTAGATGTTGCCGGCATCAATGTGCGCAAGGTCCGGATCCTGGCAGTATGTTTTGCCGGTGTCCTCGGAGGCGTTGCCGGCGCGTATTATTCGCTGTGCAATGTCGGCATGTACACCTCGGAGATCATCAGCGGAAGAGGCTGGATCGCGTTCGGAATCTGTTTCCTCGGCAACTGGAATCCTGTAGGGGTCCTGACCTTTGGTGTTGTCTTCGGAATCTGCGACGCTCTGGGCAATTATGTAAAAGCCCTGGGAACCAGCGTCCTGCCCAATGAACTGTTCAGTGCGCTGCCTTACCTGCTTGTCATCATCATGACCGCACTGAGAAGATCCTTCAACGTGCCGGCTAAGCTTGGGACGAATTATATCAAGGAAGAATAAGTATGATTATAAGCGAAACAATCCGTGATCGGGACAGACGGTTTGTCATCGGGAGGAAGAGAGATGCCGGACAGGAAACAGCAGAAGAAATATGATGTGATTCACATCGGTGAGGCGAATCTTGATATTACTGTTCCGGATGTGCCGGACGAATTCTTTACCGATGATTTTTCCACTTTTGTGTGCGGCCTTATCACAGACGGCTGCGGCGGCGACGCGGCCAACCAGGCGCTGTGTGTCGCGAGTCTTGGAGACAGAAATGCGCTGTTCGGAAGACTTGACACGGGTATGACGGGGCAGCGGCTGTGTTCGCTGATGGAAGAGCGGGGCGTGGATACGTCCCTGATCATCCGCGATGCCAATTGCTGCACGCCGCGCATTATCGTCAATGTAAGGAAGGACGGGTCCCATAAGTTCCTGGTGGGAAAGGGGATCAATTACGGACTGCACAAAGAGGATATCGTGCCGGGGACGCTGGACCAGACCAGGATCCTCGCGATCGGAAGCCTGTTTGTGCTCGATACGCTGGACCGGGAAAACAGTGTGGCAGATGCACTGAAATTCTGCAGGGATGCGGGCGGCAAGGTCGTTGCGGACATGACTTACGACGTGCGCGGACTCGGACCGCATTTCTATGAAGACATCTATCCGCTGATCGACTTCATGGTGCCGAGCTGGGACGAGGCTTTCTATGTGACAGGGCTGGAGCATGAAGAGGAGATGGCGGACTATTTCCTGGAGCGGGGCGTCGGGTCCGTCGTCATCAAGCTTGGCAGCAAGGGAAGCTTTTTCAAGAATGCCGCCGAGCGGTTCTACACGGATCCGTACAGTGTAAAACCGGTTGATACGACAGGCTGCGGGGATAACTTTACGGCAGGCTTTATCCATGCCTACCTGAAGGGGCAGCCGATGAGAGAGTGCATGCAGTTCGCGTCTGCTGCGGGAGCGCTGAACTCGCAGGGACTCGGCGCAAGCAGCTATATCCGCAGCGAGCAGATGGTGCTTGATTTTATGGAGAAAACGCCGGTCATGAAGGTGGCAAGAACGTAATTTCCGCAGGCAGAAACAGGTGCTGGGAAAGGCTCTGACGAAAAAACAGGGCCCTGTTACGAAAATATCAGCGAAACTATACAGAATATACATGTCCGGGCCCCGCACCGGAACTGTCAACTGACATTATTTACAGATTTACAAAAACGTTTTCGTAAAATAGACGACTTGTACTAAATTTATGCTTGTCATTTGTAAATGAAACTCATATAATGTGCTTGTGGTTCATACATGTCATTCGTGTGACATGACTGAACTTCGTGTAACAGGAAATACGCATCTGAAGAAAGAGTGTTTGTCAGGTGCTATTTTGCAGCTATCTTTACATTGTTATGTGAATCAAGGAGGGAATCACATGAAGAAAGTACTTGCGTTATTGCTGACAGCCGTAATGGTAGTGTCCATGAGTGCATTCGCATTTGCGGGCGAGACCGAGGGTGAAGCGGGAAGCGCTGTTTCCCAGAACGCCCGTGTTGACTGGAGAAACGAAGATCTGACAGTCTACAAAGACATGAAGCTGAAGATCGGCTATGCCCCGGCTACCATGAACAATCCGTTCTGGCTTGCTGTTGAGGATGGTGTTAAGGAAGCTGCTGAGAAGGCCGGCGCTGATGTCGAAGTCATCGAGGTCTCCGGTGAAGGCGATCAGGCTCTGATCAACGAAGGCGTTAACAACATGCTGGCAGACGGCATCGATGCCCTTCTGATTGCTCCGGCTGACGTTGCGGCTGCTGAGTCTGCATTCAAGGCTGCTGTTGAGGCTGGTGTTCCGGTCATCAACTTCGATACGCCGGTTGACGAAGGCGAGAACGGCGGATACGGCGATCTGGCGAATACCATCATCGCTTCCGATAACTACAATGCAGGTTATGTCTGCGGCGCTGACGTTGCTTCCAAGTTCGAAGGACAGCACTGCAAGATCCTGGTTGCGCATTCTCCGCGTGCTACTTCCTGCACACGCCGTTATGCCGGATTCTTCGATGCACTCGACGAGGCTGGTGCGGACTATGAGATCGTACAGGAAGTTGATGGCTGGGGAGATCGTGAGAAGTCCCTGAACGCTGTTGCTCCGGCTCTGGTTGCTGACCCGGATATCGATGTTATCTTCGCGATCAACGATCCGTCCGCAATGGGATGCTACGATGCTGTTGAGCAGGCGACTGTCGAGCTTGAGAAGGATATCCTGATCTACGGCGTTGACGGAAACCCGGATATCAAGCAGATGATTAAGGATGGCCAGGTTGAGGGAACCGGTTCTCAGTCTCCGAATACTCTGGGATTTGACTCCATGGTCGCTGCGTTCAAGATTCTGAACGGTGAGGAAGTTGAGCACAAGATCGATGTTGACACCTTCCTGATCACTGCTGAGAACGTTGACGAGTTCGGAACCGACGGATGGCAGTAATGAACCATTCATCGAAACTGAATTACACAATCGAATCAGATTGAATCAGTGTCACATGTAAAATTGAGGGTGGTCGATTCGGCTGCCCTCTTTTTCAGTCAAGAGGTGAGCATATATGTCAGATGTATTAGTGCAGATGACGGGGATCTGCAAATCATTCCCCGGCGTCAAAGCGTTGGACAATGCTCAGCTGACGCTTCACAAAGGTGAGATCCTCGGTCTTCTCGGCGAGAACGGTGCCGGCAAGTCAACCCTGATGAACTGCCTTGGCGGCATTTACAAGCAGGATGAGGGTACCATCGAAGTGGATGGCCAGAAGGTCGAGATCAATACCGTCCACGAAGCCCAGCAGCTGGGTATTGCATTTATCCATCAGGAGATCGCGCTTGTTCCTTTCCTGTCTGTGGCAGAGAACATTTTCCTTGGAAGAGAACGTACGACCGGCAGGTTTGTCGATCAGGGAAAGATGCGTGAAGAGGCGAAGCAGTGGCTGCAGATGGTTGGACTGGACATTGATCCGGGAACTCCTGTGAACCAGCTTAGCATCGGCATCCAGCAGATGGTTGAGATCGCCAAGGCCTGCTCTTTGAACATGAAGCTGATGATCATGGACGAGCCGACCTCCTCTCTGTCCGAGAGAGAAGTTGAGAGCCTGTTCAAGATGATGCGTCAGCTCAGGGACAGAGGAATCGGCCTGATCTATATTTCCCATAAGCTGTCCGAGATCTTCACGATTACTGACAGGGTCTGCGTCATGCGAGACGGCGGATATGTCGGAACCATTATCACAAAGGAATCGGAAGAAGCGGATCTGGTCCGGATGATGGTCGGCCGTGAACTGACCAACTACTATACCAGGAATTTCCTCCCGAAGGGTGATGTTTTGCTGAAAGCGGAAAACATCAGTGGCGGAAAGATGGTAAAGGACTGCTCCTTCGAGGTACATAAGGGCGAGATTGTGGGATTCTACGGTCTGGTCGGCGCGGGACGTTCCGAGCTCCTGAAGTCAGTCATGGGCCTGTACCCGAGATCGTCGGGAAAAGTAACCTTCCAGGGAAAAGATATCTCTAAGATGTCTACGCTCGACATTCAGAAGATGGGTCTTTGCCTGGTGCCCGAGAACAGAAAGCTGGAAGGACTGATTCTGAAGAATACGATTGCCTTCAACATGAGCATCTCGGTTGTTCATAAGTTTATCAATGCGCTGCATGTCAGCAGGAAGAAGGAAGAAGAGATCGTCAACAAAGGTGTATCCAGCCTTGACGTCAAGACTCCTTCGATCCATCAGGTGGTCGGCAACCTGTCCGGCGGCAACCAGCAGAAGGTTGTTATCGCGAAGTGGTTGGCTGCGGAGCCAAAGCTTCTGATCATGGATGAGCCGACCAGAGGTGTTGACGTCGGTGCGAAGGCTGAGATCTATAAGATTATGAACGATCTGGTTCAGCAGGGAATCGGAATTGTCATGATCTCTTCTGAGATGCCGGAGACAGTAAACATGTGCGACCGTATGTATGTGATGAGTGAGGGCAAGATCCGCGGCGAACTTGACAAGTCCGAGTTCACGCAGGAGGCGATCCTGAATCTCGCCATGGTGGAGGACTAAAACATGGGAAAAAAAGATGAAATGAAAGCGAGCAATCCATTTGTCCATTTTTTCCAGGAGAATATGGGTATCCTGGTTGCTCTTGCGGCACTGTGTATCTTCCTGGAGATCATGAACCAGAGGTTCTTTACCTGGTCCAACTGGCTCACGATTCTTGATAACGTATCCAAGACTGGATTCCTGGCCATCGGTATCATGCTCTGCATCATGCTCGGCGGTATCGACCTGATCGCCGGCGCCGGCATCGCATGCTCCGGTGTTCTTTGCATCGTCTGCATGGAGCGTTGGCATCTTCCGATGGTTGTCGCGATCATCGCCGGACTTCTCGTCGGATTGATTGCCGGTATGCTGAACGGAATAATCATTGCCTACTCCGGAATTCACCCGTTCGTTGTTACATTGGCTATGCAGAGTATTCTGCGAGGCGTTGCTTATCTTCTTGCCAATGCGCAGCCGGTTCCGCTGTATGTGAATGAATTCTTCCCGAGAATCGGTATCGACCGTGTATTCGGCATCCCGCTTCCGATCATTTATCTGATTATCCTGTTCTTCATTCAGTGGCTGCTGCTGAATAAGACAAAGACCGGACGTTACATCTACGCGGTCGGCGGCAATGAGACTGCTGCGAGATTCTCCGGTATCAATGTTGAGAAGATCAAGATCCTGGTCTGGACATTCTCCGGTCTGCTCTGTGCATTTGCCGGCGTTGTCCTTTCCGCGAAGCTGAAATCCGGACAGCCGTCCACATCGGTCGGTGCTGAGACGGATGCCATCGCTTCCTGTGTTCTTGGCGGAACATCCATGTATGGTGGTACCGGCCGAACCTCCGGTATGATCATCGGCGTTTTCATCATCGGCGTTATCTCCAATGGTCTGACCCTGATGCACCTGGATGTCAACTGGCAGTATGTTGTGAAGGGCGTTATCATCCTGGTCGCCGTTTACTCTGACATGGTCCGTCAGCGTAAGTCCCAGGCGAGAAAAGAGTAATATACTCAGATTTCAAATTGGTTGAAACAAAGCAAAGAGGCAGCTTTCGGGCTGCCTCTTTGGAATAATCCGCAGGAATAAACCGGAAGGATTTGCATGGAGGTGCCGGAGACATGTTAAATGAGCTTGGAGAGGAAAGAACAGAGCACGTGATAAAACTGTGCCGGGATCTGATTCGGACCCGTTCCTATTCGGGAGAGGAGGACAAAGTAGCTGCGCTGCTGAAGGAGTACTTCCTGAAGAATGGGTATGACGATGCGTACGCCGATTCCTATGGAAATATGATCGGGATCATAGAGGGATCCCGTCCCGGACCGACGATCGTTTTTGACGGACATATGGACACAGTGCCTGTCCAGGATCCGGCTGCCTGGACACAGGATCCTTTTGGCGCGCAGATCAAGGATGGCATGCTGTACGGGCGCGGTTCCTCCGACATGAAGTGTGCACTTGCCTGTATGGCTGCAGCCGGAGCATACTTCGCAGAAGATACCGGGAAAAACTTTGCCGGACGGATCTGTGTTGCAGGAATTGTTCACGAAGAGTGCTTTGAAGGAGTCGCCTCCAGAGAAGTCAGCAAAGCACTGCAGCCGGATCTGGTGGTGATCGGTGAATCCTCGGAAATGAAGCTGAAGATCGGCCAGAGAGGAAGGGCGGAGATCAGGCTGGAAACATTCGGCGTGCCGGCGCATTCTTCCAATCCGGACAAGGGTGTGAACGCTGTCTATGCCATGTGCAAGGCTGTGGACAGGATTCATCATCTGGAGCCCTCCACGCATCCGTTTCTTGGAAAAGGGATCCTGGAGCTGACGGATATTCAGTCACTTCCTTACCCGGGAAAGTCGGTTGTCCCTGAGTACTGCGCGGCAACCTATGACCGAAGGCTCCTGGTCGGGGAGACAAAGGAGAGCGTGCTTGCTCCGATCCAGGAGATTCTGGACGAGTTGAAGAAAGAAGATCCGTCCTTCTCCGGAAAGGTTTCGTATGCCCGTGGGGAGGAGACCTGCTACACCGGCGCGAAGATCGGCGCGGAGCGCTTCTTCCCTGCCTGGCTTCTGGAAAAGGAACACCCGGCAGTGCAGCGTGTCCTGGAATGCTTCCGTGAAAATGGATATGATCCGGAGGTGACAAAGTACAGCTTCTGCACCAACGGAAGCCACTACTGCGGCGAAGCCGGCATCCCTGTTCTTGGGATGGGGCCGTCGTCAGAGAACATTGCACATACGATCGATGAGCATGTGCCGGTATGGCAGATTCCGGCGGTGACACAGATCTACATGTGGATGATGGGAGCATTGCTGACCGGTGCAGCATTATGACAGCATGGCTGGTGCAGCGTTATGACGGCATTATGATAAAAGCATTCACTTGATTTATGAAAGGAGACATACAATGGCATTTGAGAAATGCATAGATATCATCAGGAGCGCACAGAAGTCGAACACTTCCGTATTCAGCGTCAACTGTATCGATTACAACACAATCAAGGGCGTGATCATGGCGGCGGAAGCTGTCTCTACCCCGGTTCTGGTCCAGCTGTATCCCGGTCATGCTTCGCAGTGGAAGGTGACAGACTTTGAAGGTTTCGCTGCATTTGCGAAGGAACTGGCCTCTCAGGTGAAGACCCCGATCGGCCTTCATCTGGATCACTGCTATACCTATGAAGAGATCCGCCGTGCGGCGGATGCCGGATTCACTTCTGTCATGTTCGACGGCTCGGAGCTTTCCCTTGAGGAAAATGCGCAGAAGACGAAGGTGATCGCCGATGAGATGCATGCCAGAGGAATTGCGGTCGAGGGC
>CAMIVF010000106.1 GCA_946401715.1 uncultured Clostridia bacterium
CCGCGCCGAAATCCCCGCCAGCGGCGGCGCAACACCGCAGGCGAA
Organism: uncultured Clostridia bacterium; assembly: GCA_946401715.1. GTDB lineage: Bacteria > Bacillota > Clostridia > Lachnospirales > Lachnospiraceae > Porcincola. The sequence continues at coordinate 46 of CAMIVF010000106.1, forward strand.
GGCGTGGGAAGCGGGCATGCACCCGACAAATCCCCGTAACCATCCGCAGGAGACAGCCCCGGCGGGCGGGGAGAAAAAGCAAGCCGCGCCGAAATCCCCGCCAGCGGCGGCGCAACACCGCAGGCGAAGGCGTGGGAAATAGAAGAAAGTGAGGAAAACCCATGAACCACCTTCCGGAAGTAGAAAAGATGAGAGCATGTACAACACGCCATTACAACTGCGCACAGTCTCTGCTCGTCCCGTTCCGCGACGTAACCGGACTGACCGAAGAACAGTCCGACAAACTTGGAAACCTGTTCGGCAGTGGCATGCACCATGGCGGAATCTGCGGCGCGCTCTCAGCATCTGCCATGATTCTGGGTCTGGCTGGGTTTGAGAAAGAAATATCAATCGCTATGATCCGTGAATTCAAACAAAGACATGACAGCACTCAGTGCAGAGACCTTCTTGCAGCCTCCGCTCAGAAGGGGATTGTCAGGAAAACGCACTGTGACGGTCTCGTCTTCGAGATGACGAAGTATCTGGATGAGGTATTGAGCGGTAATTGAAAGAGTCAGAAAAGAAAAAAGCTCTGATAGCCATGAGCGGCGGCGTCGACAGTTCGGTAGCGGCCGCTCTTATGGTGCAGGAGGGATATGAGTGCATCGGCTGCACCATGAAACTGCTGGATGCATCGGTTACAGATCTGACAGAGAAGGCCGGTGAGATTTCTGCCGGAACCGAAGCTGGTGTTTCTGTAACAGGATTTGGTGGAACCGTGCCCGGCGAAAAAGGATCTGCCGGAACATGCTCTGCCAAAGTGGGTTCTTCCGGAATCGACTCTTCCGCGCCGCATACGTGCTGCAGCCTTGACGATGTTGAGGATGCCCGCTCTGTCGCCAGGAAGCTGGGCATGCCTTACTATGTCTTCAATTTCACCTCAGATTTTGGCGAGAAGGTCATCGACCGTTTTGTCCGGATCTACCAGGCCGGCGGTACTCCGAATCCATGCATCGACTGTAATCGATATATGAAGTTCGGCAGACTTTTCCTCCGCGCGCAGGAGCTTGGGTGCGATAAGGTAGTAACCGGACATTATGCCAGGACATGCTTTGATGAGAAGACGGGCAGGTGGCAGCTGCTTCGCTCGAAGAACCGGACGAAGGATCAGACCTATGTCCTGTATGCCATGACGCAGGAACAGCTCGCGCATGCTGCATTCCCCCTTGGAGAATTCGAAGGCAAGGAAGAGGTGAGGCAGATGGCGGAGCGCTATGGTTTCGTCAACTCCCACAAGCCGGACTCTCAGGACATCTGCTTCGTACCAAAAGGAAAGTATGCGGACTTCATCGAAGGAAGAACCGGACAGAAGGCGCCGTACGGTGACTTTGTAGACGAAGAAGGCCATGTCCTTGGAGAACATAAGGGCCTGATCCGTTACACCATAGGACAAAGACGCGGCTTGGGACTTGCTCTGCCGGCACCGCTTTATGTTCAAAAAATCGATACGGAGAACAATCAGGTGGTACTCACACCGGAAGAGCGTCTCTTCTCGAGGCGTCTCATCGCTGAGGATTTCAACTGGATCTGGACCCCGGACTGGGAGAAGGAGTGGAGTCAGCAGACGCCGGAATCGGCAGGAAGCGATGCAGAGGCTCTGTCAGGCAGAACAAGGAGTGTTTTTTCGGAAACTGCAGAAGACTGCGGTGCAGACACTCCCCCTGTTGGATACACCTGCGAGGTAACTGCGAAGCCGCGCTACCGCGCGAAGGAAGCCGAAGCCACTGCACGGGTGCTTGATGGAGGAAAAGTGGAGATTCTGTTCCATGAACCACAGCGCGCACTGACCATCGGACAGGCTGTCGTGCTGTACATGGGGGAGAAAGTGGCAGGCGGCGGCACAATCTGTGAAGTTCCGCAGGCATAATATGCCTGGAGAAACAAGAATTGTCGTGAACCTCCCCGTATGAACAGTCTTGGATATCACGTTGCATACGTGGAAAAACAAGAATTGTCGTGAACCTCCCCGTACAGAATTTCTGCCGGCGGTTGGGAAAGGCGTGGAGAAGTGATCGATAAGGTGGGAATCCGGGCCGGATTCTTATCTGGCCGGCAGACTGGGTCCGAGCGCGGCAAAGGAACATATCCGAGTACGGCAAAGGAACACATCCAAGCGCGGCAAAAGAACAAATGTTTGCACGGTTCTCTCTCGCATGGTATACTGAAACAGTAGATTAGGAAGGAACCAGAACATGGAGTTTAAACTACATTCAGATTACCAGCCTACCGGTGACCAGCCTGAGGCGATTGAAGCGCTCGTGGAGGGGTTCCGTGAGGGAAATCAGGCGCAGACGCTGCTTGGCGTGACGGGCTCCGGCAAGACGTTTACGATGGCGAACATCATCCAGCAGCTGGGCAGGCCGACTCTGGTGATTGCGCACAACAAGACACTGGCCGCGCAGCTGTACGGCGAGTTTAAGGAATTCTTTCCGGAGAATGCGGTGGAGTACTTTGTCTCCTACTATGATTACTATCAGCCGGAGGCGTATGTACCGCAGACAGACACCTACATCGAGAAGGACTCGTCCATCAATGACGAGATTGACAAGCTGCGTCTGTCCGCGACGGCTTCCCTGACGAGCCGGAATGACGTGATTGTGGTGAGCTCGGTGTCGTGTATCTACGGACTGGGCAGCCCGATTGACTTCAAGGAGATGGCGCTGTACCTGCGTGTCGGCGAGGAGCGGGAGCGGAATGAGGTGCTGCGCAAGCTGGTGCAGCTGCATTATGACCGAAGTGATATCGATTTTCATCGATCCACATTCCGCGTGAGAGGCGATGTGCTGGATATCTTCCCGGCACAGACAGATGCATTTGCCTACCGTGTAGAGTTCTTCGGAGATGAGATTGACCGGATCACGCAGATCGATCCGCTGACCGGGAAGGCGCAGTGCGCCCTGAGCTTTATCGGCATCTTTCCTGCGTCGCATTATGTTACACCGGAGGAGAAGGTGGCCGAGGCGGTGGACCGGATCGAGAAGGAGCTGGAGGAGCAGGTGAAGTATTTCCGCTCCGAGGATAAGCTTCTGGAGGCACAGCGGATCTCAGAACGGACGAATTATGACGTTGAGATGCTGCGGGAGACCGGTTTCTGCTCCGGCATCGAGAATTACTCCAGACACATGGAAGGGCGTGAGGCAGGCACACCGCCGCAGACGCTGCTGGATTATTTTCCTGATGAATACCTGATTATCATCGATGAGTCGCACATGACGCTGCCGCAGCTGCGTGCGATGTACAACGGGGACCAGTCGCGCAAGACGACACTGGTCGACTACGGGTTCCGCCTGCCGAGCGCGAAGGACAACAGGCCGCTGAAGTTTGAGGAGTTTGAGGAGCGGATTGACCAGATTCTGTTCGTATCCGCTACGCCCGGTCCCTATGAGCAGGACCATGAGCTTCTGCGTGCGGAGCAGATCATCCGTCCGACGGGCCTGCTGGATCCGGCGATCGATGTACGGCCGGTGGCGGGACAGGTGGACGACCTGTTGGGAGAGATCAACAAGGAGACGAAGAAAGGAAACAAGATTCTGGTCACGACGCTGACGAAGCGCATGGCGGAGGACCTGACGGAGTACCTGAAGGAAGCGGGAATCCGGGTGAACTATCTGCACTCGGATATCGATACGCTGGAACGGACGAAGATCATCCGCGACATGCGGCTTGGCGTGTTCGATGTGCTGGTCGGGATCAACCTCCTGCGGGAGGGACTGGACATTCCGGAGATCACGCTGGTCGCGATTCTGGACGCGGACAAGGAGGGCTTCCTGCGGTCGGAGACTTCGCTGATCCAGACCGTCGGAAGGGCGGCAAGAAACTCTGACGGACATGTCATCATGTACGCGGATACCGTCACGCAGTCCATGAAGGCGGCGATCGATGAGACCAACCGCCGCCGTGCGGCGCAGCAGGCGTACAACGAGGCGCACGGCATCACACCGACTACGATCCGCAAGAAGGTTCGGGATCTGATCGCGATCTCGAAGGATATTGCGAAGACGGAAGAGAAGTTCGAGAAGGATCCGGAGTCCATGAGCCGTGAAGAGCTCCAGAAGGTGATTCAGGAAACCGAGAAGCAGATGAAGAAGGCGGCTGCCGACCTGAACTTCGAGGCTGCGGCGCAGCTGCGTGACCAGATGATCGAGCTGAAGAGGTATTTATAATATGCCAGACCATTCACCTGCGCCCTTCAGGGACGTACGGAAGTACATCCGTGTCCGGGGCGCTGCGGAGCACAATCTGAAGAATATTAACCTGGATATTCCGCGCAATGAGTTTGTCGTCATGACGGGACTGTCGGGCTCCGGCAAGAGCAGCCTTGCTTTCGACACGATCTACGCGGAGGGCCAGCGCAGATACATGGAGTCTCTGTCGAGCTATGCCCGCCAGTTCCTCGGCCAGATGGAGAAGCCGAAGGTGGAGAGCATTGAGGGACTTCCGCCGGCGATTTCCATTGACCAGAAGTCGACGAACCACAACCCGCGGTCGACCGTGGGTACCGTGACGGAGATCTATGATTATTTCCGTCTGCTGTACGCGCGCTGCGGCATCGTACACTGCCCGGAGTGCGGCAGGGAGATCAGGCGCCAGACGGTGGACCAGATGACGGACACCCTGATGGCACTTCCGGAAAAGACCCGGCTGCAGCTGTTCTCCCCGGTCGTGCGCGGCCGGAAGGGCCAGCACGAGAAGGTCATTTCCCATGCAAGGAAGTCCGGCTATGTGCGGATCCGGATCGACGGGAACCTGTATGAACTCACAGAGGAGATCCGTCTGGACAAAAACATCAAGCACAACATCGAGATCCTGATTGACCGTCTGGTCGTGAAGGAAGGGATTGGGAAGCGGCTGACGGAGTCTCTGGAGCAGGCGCTCCAGCAGTCCGGAGGCCTGGTGTATGTGGAGGTGCAGCGGCCGAAGACGGAGAAGGACATGCACCCGGACCATCTGGGCAGGGAAGACATGATCCATGCCGCGGAGAACAAAGCCGGGGCCCCGGACGGTGTTGCCGGAAGCAAAGCGGCAGGCGGTGCCGGAGCCGGCCAGGGAGAGGGCGGCGGAGAGAACGATACGCACAAGGAAACGGAGATGTTCACCTTCTCCGAGAATTATGCCTGCCCCTATGATGGCACCAGCATCGAAGAGATCGAGCCCAGGTCATTTTCCTTCAACAACCCGTTCGGCGCTTGCCCGGAGTGCACGGGACTCGGATACCGGATGGAGTTTGACGAGGACCTGATGATCCCGGACAAGAGTCTGTCGATCGACGAGGGTGCGATCGTCGTGCCCGGCTGGCAGTCCAGCAAGCAGGAAGGATCCTTCACGAGGGCGCTGCTCGATGCGCTGGCGGAGGAATATCACTTCAGCCTGGAGACGCCGTTTGGGGATTATCCGCCTGAGATTCATGATATCCTGATCTACGGGACCGACGGGCGCGAGGTGAAGGTGCACTACAAGAGCCAGAGAGGCGTAGGGCAGTATGACGTGGCGTTTGAAGGGCTGATCCGGAATGTGCAGCGCAGGTACAGGGAGACGTTCGGTGAGACCATGAAGGCGATGTATGAGAGCTTCATGCGCATCACACCATGCAAGGCCTGCGGCGGACAGAAGCTGAAGAAGAGTGCCCTGGCGGTGACGGTCGATGATAAGAACATCTATGAGATGACCATGCTTTCGATCAGGGATCTGCAGGCGGAGATGGAAAACATGGACTCCCGTCTGTCCGGACAGCAGCTGAAGATCGGCGCCCAGATCCTGAAAGAGATCCGCGCGCGGGTTGCATTTCTGAATGACGTCGGCCTGGATTATCTGTCCCTTGCGCGGGGAACCGCGACGCTGTCCGGCGGAGAGGCACAGCGGATCCGGCTTGCGACGCAGATCGGTTCCGGCCTGGTGGGGGTCGCCTATATTCTGGACGAGCCATCGATCGGCCTGCACCAGCGGGACAACGACAAGCTGCTCAGCACGCTGTTCCATCTGCGGGATCTGGGGAATACGGTCATCGTGGTGGAGCATGATGAGGACACCATGCGCGCCGCGGACGTGGTGATTGACATCGGGCCGGGCGCGGGAGCGCATGGCGGAGAGGTCGTTGCCATCGGAACGGCGGAAGAGATTCAGGCGTGTGAGACTTCCATCACCGGAAAGTATCTATCCGGTGAGCTGGAGATTCCGGTGCCGGCAGAGCGCAGGACTCCTACGGGCTGGCTTACCGTGCGCGGTGCCCGGGAGAATAACCTGAAAAGCATCGACGTCCGATTCCCGCTCGGGGTCTTTACCTGCGTGACGGGCGTGTCCGGATCGGGGAAGAGTTCCCTGGTCAACGAGGTGCTGTACAAGGATCTCGCGAACCGGCTGAACCGGGCGCATCAGGTGACCGGTAAGCGTGACAGTGTGGAATGGGACCAGAAGCTGGACAAGGTGATCCAGATTGACCAGAGCCCCATCGGCCGCACACCGCGCTCGAACCCGGCGACCTATACAGGCGTGTTTGATCATATCCGCGACCTGTTTGCTTCGACCAATGACGCGAAGACGCGGGGCTACAAGAAGGGCCGGTTCTCCTTCAATGTCAAGGGCGGACGCTGCGAGGCCTGTGCCGGTGACGGAATCATTAAGATCGAGATGAATTTCCTGCCGGATGTCTATGTTCCGTGTGAGGTCTGCCACGGGAAGCGGTATAACAGGGAGACGCTGGACGTTCACTATAAAGGAAAGAATATCTTCGAGGTCCTGGATATGACGGTGGAGGAGGCGCTGCGGTTTTTCGACCACCTTCCTTCGATCCGGACGAAGATCCAGACCCTGTACGACGTCGGGCTTGGCTACATCAAGCTAGGACAGCCGTCGACGCAGCTGTCAGGCGGCGAAGCGCAGCGGATCAAGCTGGCGACGGAACTGTCGCGGCGCAGTACGGGCCGCACCGTGTACATCCTGGACGAACCGACGACAGGATTGCATTTCGCTGACGTCCACAAGCTGACAGACATTCTGCAGCGGCTGACGGACGGCGGAAACACGGTCATCGTGATCGAGCACAATCTCGATGTGATCAAGAATGCCGATTATCTGATCGATCTTGGCCCTGAAGGCGGCGAAGGCGGCGGGACCATCGTTGCGGAAGGGACGCCGGAGGAGGTCGCTCAGATCCCGGAATCCTATACAGGGCAATACGTTAAAAAATACTTGTCAGACAGAAAGGAAGCAGCACATGCAAGACGGACAGAAGAAAGTGTTTAACTTCAAGGATGAGGCAGGACTGGCTGTCCAGCAGCTTCTGCGTGATTACCAGAGCGGCCGGGCCATCGACCACATCGCGGCTGCCAGGGAGCCGGACCGCGATGTGATCGTGCGGATCATTGATGAGCTGTTCCAGATTGTCTATCCGGGCTATTACCGTGATCCGAACATGAGGCAGAGAGTCTTTAACATGGACGCTGCCATCAGCACGGTCACGGATGATATCCTGATCAGACTGTCCGAGCAGATTGAGATCGCGCTGCGCTATGCGGAAGACTATCATCAGAAGACGGCGGAGCACGTGCGCGAGGAATCTCAGAAGATTGCGATTGAGTTCGTCCGCCGGATTCCCCGGGTGCGGGAATATCTGGACACGGACGTGCAGGCGATTCTGGAAGGCGATCCTGCGGCTTATTCCAAGAGCGAGATTATCCTGAGCTATCCCGGACTGTATGCCATCACCGTCTACCGCCTTGCGCACGAGCTGTTTGTGCTGAAGGTTCCCATGATTCCCCGGATCATGACCGAGCTGGCACACAGCAAGACCGGCGTGGACATCCATCCGGGCGCGACGATCGGGAAGTACTTTATGATCGACCACGCGACCGGCATTGTTGTCGGTGAGACGACGATCATCGGCGAACATGTGAAGGTCTACCAGGGTGTGACGATCGGTGCTCTGTCCACCAGGGCAGGGCAGGGGCTGCACGGAAAGAAGCGCCACCCGACGATCGAGAACAATGTCACCATCTATTCCGGCGCGACCATCCTCGGCGGAGAGACTGTGATCGGGCATGATGTCGTGATCGGCGGCAACTGCTTCATCACGGCTTCCATTGCGCCGAATTCCAGGGTCAACGTCAGGAATCAGGAGGAGCTTCTGGGCGGAAAATAAAGAAAGTGCAGATGTTTCCGGGCACAATCCCCGCCGGAAGCATCTGCGCATGAGAAAAGACGGCAGGGGAGCTGCCGTCTTTTCAAGGGGAGTATAAATAATTAATAAGGGGTTGTAAAAAATACTATTAAGGGTAATATTTTTTACAAGAGGATTATAGTATATGGA
>CAMIVF010000107.1 GCA_946401715.1 uncultured Clostridia bacterium
ATTGGCAAGGCTGTCGGCTATGTGTCCGCCTCTCATTTTGCGCATATCTTTCAGAAGACAACAGGCTGTTCACCGACTGAATACAGACATCTGCATCAGGAATGTGACGAGGAAAGGACAGATCCATGAGCAGTACACTTGACCGGTATTTATTTGCGATCCGCATTCTGAAAGACCAGTATGTGTGCGTCCGTGCTGTGGATGTTGCGCATTATCTGAGAATTTCCAAGCCGTCTGTGAGCACTTCCATCCGGCAGATGCGCGAGCAGGGCCTTATTGAAGTGGAACAGGATGGAAATCTCCTTCTGTCGGATGAAGGGAGGATACGCGCCGAAAGACTTCTGAGCCGCGTATCATTTTTCAGGGAGCTGCTCACGCAGGCCGGGATGGATCGTGAGCAGGCTCTGCGGGATGCCATTTCGTTCAGCTGGGAAATGAGTGACGCATCCTACAGGGCGTTTCAGAGAATCGGAGAGGAATGGACAGGGTCGATTCACCAGGGCAGCTGAGAAGAATCCTGTTTCAGATTTTTTCATCCTGCTGCTTTTGTTTCCGTTCAGAATCGGCGCGTGAGAAAACACAGTCATCGATTTGGACATGCATAAAATAAGAAGTTTTTTGCGGGACCGCTGTTTCTGAAATGCGAAAAAAGTAAATATCAGAACTTGACAGAAAAAAATCGATATGATAGCATCCAAAACACGTTAGACAGAACTAACCGCTGCGGAGGGGCATGGAACAGGGTGCCGCTCCCAGAGCGGTTTTTTTCGGGGAAAAGGTTAGGCATATCTAACCAACTAACGTGAACGAACGCTGTTCATGGTCCTGAAAAGGACTGGAATAGACCATACAAAATGAGAATGGAGGTTTCAAAGAGCAGGGCAGGTGACAGGATCGCCAGGCGGCAAAACATGCCCTGTACGGCAGATGGACGGGCTGTACTGTACTCAAATGCAGGACAGCGCAGGACGGAAAGAAATAATTAAGGAGGATTCTCATGAAAAATGTTCGTTTGGTGATGGCTCTTGTGATGGTGCTGTGCATGGCACTGACAGCGTGCGGCGCATTTGCTGCACAGACTCTGGAAGGCGACGCCAATGTGGATCAGCGGAACTATCCTTCAACCGCTCCCTTCATTCATCCCCCGTTTTATAATGTAAAAGTGGCTGTGGATGTCGATGACAACGGCGTGATCACAGCTGTCCGGGATAACGGAACCGGAACCACAGGTTCTGTGCAGGAAGGCAACGAAGAATTCTGGGCCAACAAGAACAAGCCGTATTTCGATGTCGCAGTCAACGGCGGCCTGTTTGAAAAATTCGTCGGAAAGAATGTGGACGAAGTCAAGGCCATGAATATGACGAATGGCGCAGATGCCATTTCCGGTGCAACCATGGTGTGCGCGGCTGCTCAGGAAGCTGTCGTGAATGCTCTTGAAGGCAAGGCCGGCAAGGCATTCCTCCCTGTAGAAGGCTCCGCACTGCCTGTGGTCTCTGTCGAAGGCGGCGTGGTGACGCTTACAAATGCCCTCCCGGAAGATTTTGATCTGCAGATCATGGACATCCGCTGGGGCGTGCGCAATGAGGAAGTCGTACCTGCGGACAGCTATACAGTGGAAGCTGCGGACGGCAAGGTTGTGATCACCTTCCAGAACCCCGATACCCTCAAGGGCGGCTATTATTACGTGAATGTGGTTGATGCCAGCGGCAAGTACCGTTCTCCTGCCTTTGAAGGCGGTCTGGCAGCAGCCCAGGCTCCCTATTTCGTCGTGGACAGCGGCCTGAGCGCATCGGACATTTCCTTTGACGGAAAAGCCATCGTCCTTGCAAAGGGTTCCATGGCGGATTATCTGCAGAACATCGAGCATGTTCAGATTCTGGCCGAAGGAGCCGAGAAGGCGACCGAGCAGGAAATCGTCGGCCATCACGGCACCGTTGGCAGTTTCATTGCCCTGGATGAAAACGGCGTTCTGAATGCGGACGGCGTGGTTAAGGCACGCAGCGGCAGTGAAAACCCGCTCTTTGAGGCCGGCAAGCAGTACACTGTGACCGTCGCGGCCTTTGGCTATCCTGAGCTTGTTTTCTCCTATGCAAAGTAAGCTATAGAGGTCATAGCAGAAACTGAGAGTAAAGTCAGCCATGTCGGAAAGAATCCGGCATGGCTCTTTTTCTGTTTGTTTACAATTCAGAACGTCTGGACTACAATCTGAAAAAAGGCGGTCCACAGAAGGGGAGAGAAAACAATGCAGTACAGAAATCCGATTCTCAGAGGCTTTCATCCGGATCCCAGCGTCTGCCGTGTGGGAGAAGACTATTATCTGGTGACATCCAGTTTTGAATATTTTCCGGCGATGCCGGTGTATCACAGCCGGGATCTGGTGAACTGGACGCTTCTGGGGAATGCACAGACGTTTTCAAACAGCCTGGATCTTCGGGAAGTCCGGGAAAACGGCGGAATCTGGGCTCCGACGATCCGGTACCATGAGGGACTGTTTTATATTGTTGTGGTGGTTGAATCCTCGGCCAATGTGTTCGCCAACTACATTCTGCATGCCAAGGATCCGGCAGGCCCCTGGTCCGATCCGGTCCGTGTTGAGATCGGCGGAATTGATCCGTCCATCCTCTTTGACGGGGGAAAGGCCTATTTCTGCACCAATGATGGACTGGGACTGGGCGGAGAAGGCATCTGCCTTGGCGTAATTGATCCTCTGACCGGCAGGACACTGGAGCCTTTCCGCCGGATCTGGTCGGGGACGGGCGAAGGCTGGCTGGAAGCACCGCATGTTTATCATATCGGGGAATGGTATTATCTCCTGTGCGCTGAGGGCGGAACCTATTCCGGACACATGGAGGTCGCGGCACGCGCCAGGTCCGTCTGGGGCCCGTACGAGAGCTGCCCCGACAATCCGATTCTGACCAACCGCAATGACACGACCAAGCAGGCCTGCTGCTGCGGGCATGCGGACCTGTTTGAAGATCATCTGGGAAACTGGTGGATGGTGCACCTGGGCGTGCGGCCCGGCGTGCTCAGCCAGTCCCAGATGGCAAGAGAAACCTTCCTGACGCCTGTCACATGGAAAAACGGCTGGCCGTCGGTCCAGGGCCGCCGTGCACGCATTGTCGAGGAAGGGCCGATTCTCGCAGAGCAGAAACCGTGGCCGGATTTTGTGGATGACTTTACGCAGAAGACATGGCCCGCTGGCTGGATCTTTGTCAGAAACCCGGATGAAACGCGATATGTCAGGGAAAACGGCACTCTGTCTGTTTTGGCCGCGGGCAGCAAACCCGATGCAAAACGGTTTGAGGGACTGGCCTGCGTCCGGCAGCCGGACATGGACTTCTGCATGGAAGCGGATCTGTGCGTGGATGCGCTCGCGTGCGGTGTTTCGGCAGGACTGTGCGTCATGGTCAATCATATGATGTATATGTTCTGGGGCGTAAAGAGGGATGCACAGGGACTGGAGCTCTTCCTCGAGCGCAGGGCGGATGACCTGGACGTCATCACCTATACAGAAAAGCTGGATCCACAGAGTACCGAAGATGGATGGCTGCGTCTGACGATCCGCGGAACAAAGGAATGCTATGCGTTTGGTGTCACCGACAGTGAAGGCAGCGTATACGGCAAATGCACGGCGTCCGCCCGTTTCTTTGCCAATGTGTTTACCGGCAGAGGATTCACCGGTACCATGACGGGTTTGTACGCAGAGGCGGAAGGCGAGTCGGAGAAAACGGCGGTCTTCCGGCACTTTGCACTCTCCAATCCGGAGAGGCTGAATCATGGGGAAGAGATCGGCTGACAGGGGAAGCATTCAGGCGCGTTGTTTTTTACCTGTTTTCATGCTTTCCCACGCTTGACACGCAGGACATTGTGATTTACAATGCCGCCAACAAAAGAGGCGCGAGGGTGTGCTGTACACCCCGCGCCTCTTTTGTTGCAATTTTTTGGGGAATGGAAGTGAACAGTATGATGTATTCTTCTGCCAATACGATCTGGGTTCTGCTCGGTGCTGCGCTTGTGTTCTTCATGCAGGCGGGGTTTGCCATGTGTGAGGCCGGGTTTACCCGCGCCAAAAACACCGGCAACATTCTCATGAAAAACCTGATGGATTTCTGTATCGGGACGCCGCTGTACTGGCTGTTTGGATACGGCATCATGTTTGGTGCGGGGACTGCGCTGTTTGGCTGGATAGATCCGTTCATCATGAAGGATTACAGCCATATTCTTCCTGCAGGCGTGCCGCTGTGGGCCTATGCCATTTTTCAGACGGTGTTCTGCGCTACCTCGGCAACCATTGTGTCCGGGGCGATGGCGGAAAGGACACGGTTCTCAGCCTACTGCGTGTACTCAGCTGCCATTTCCCTGCTGATCTATCCGGTCAGCGGGCACTGGATCTGGGGCGGCGGCTGGCTTGCACAGATGGGCTTTCACGATTTTGCAGGATCGACCGCAGTGCATATGGTGGGCGGCGTGTGCGCCATGATCGGCGCAAAAATGCTCGGGCCGCGCATCGGCAAGTATGGGAAGGACGGGAAACCCCGGGCGATCCCCGGGCACAACCTGTCCATTGCGGCCCTGGGCGTGTTTATTCTGTGGTTCTGCTGGTTTGGGTTCAACGGCGCTTCCACGGTAGGCATGGACAGCGATGAACTGATTGTCAGTGCCGGTCTCGTGTTCTTCAACACAAATCTGGCTGCGGCACTGGCCACGCTGACCACCATGATTTTTACCTGGGTGAAGTACGGAAAGCCGGATGTCTCCATGACGTTCAATGCATCCCTGGCGGGCCTTGTGGGGATCACGGCGGGATGCGACGCGGTCAATCCGTTCGGCGCGGCGGTTATCGGGATTGTCTGTGGATTGGCGGTTGTTTTCTCCGTTGAGTTTTTTGACCAGGTGGTGAAGATCGATGATCCGGTCGGTGCAATTTCCGTGCACGGCGTGTGCGGTGCGCTGGGTACGGTTCTGACCGGCCTGTTCGCCACCGGGACATCCACCATGAAAGGCGTTTTCTTCGGAGGCGGCCTCCACTTCCTGGGCATACAGGTGCTGGGCGTCCTCTCAGCGGCTGCCTGGACAGCGGTGGTGATTACGCTGGTATTTGCAGTGATCCGTAAAACGATCGGCCTGCGGGCATCCCAGGCGGATGAAGTGATCGGCATGGACCGCTCGGAGCATGGACTGCTGACCGCCTATTCCGGCTTCTATGTCCTCCCGGACGGCAGCACACAGAGCGAAGAGGCAGTATCTGTGCCTGTGGAAAAGGAAAGCATGCCCGAACCGGCCAGAAGGGCGGAGCGTGTTGCGGATGAACCTGTCTATACCAGGGTTCAGATCATCTGCCGTCCTGCCAGCCTGGAGAGCCTGAAGACAGCCATGAACAGAATCGGCATTACCGGCATGACCGTGAGCAATGTCATGGGCTACGGACTGCAGAAGGGCAAGCCTGAATATTACCGCGGCACACCGGTGGATGTAACGCTCCTGCCCAAGGTTCAGGTGGATATCGTGGTCAGCAGTGTGCCGGTGCGCAAAGTGATCGATACGGCCAGGAGTGTTCTGTATACCGGACACATCGGAGACGGCAAGATCTTTGTGCAGAATGTGGAAAATGTGGTGCGCGTCCGTACCGGTGAGGAAGGTTACGACGCACTGCAGTCGGATGAATGAACGGTCTTCCTTTGAGAGTGCTGCTGCGGATGTGCTTCCGCAGCAGTTTTTCATTGATGGAACGGTTCATTGGTTTGACAATTGGGGAGTATTTGCTAAACTGCTCAAAAAGGACCAGACAGAAAATGCCGTTGGTTCATCTGGGGGAGAGAAACAACGCGCAGGGTGGATTTTGGCAGGGAATGGACATGCAGAGCACTGACAGACGATGCGCAGACCGTTTCCTGTGAGATTCCGGTCAGGGACAGAGCGGAGGAAGAAAAATGAGTGAAAGCAGATGGCTGTGGTACCCAGGGGATTTTGAGCGCTATCATGCCATGGTTCAGAATTTCTCGCGGGTGGAACGGGGCTGTGCATGGCCCGCGTTCTGGAAAAGCGAGGGATTCAGAAACCGCGTGACGTTCCGCAGAACCTATCAGCTGAAAGAGGAGACGGCCTTTACCGTTCTTCTGGCAAAAGACAATGTCGGGTATATTGCCTGCGGCGAAAACAAGTATCCGGCAGGGGAGCGGATTGTCATCGGGCCGGGGAATGTGACGGTCTGTGTGCATATCGCCTCGGTATCCTGCCTGCCATCGATGTATATCGTGGGAGATACAGTGCGCAGCGATGAAGGCTGGATGGTAGAGGATTATGCTGTGAAAGCAGTCCGTGCGGCTTCCAGTCCATTGTTTACAGAGGCCATGAGAGATCCGACCGCATGGACCTATGCGGAAAAAGTATTTGAGCCGATTGAGAAGCGGGAAGTCTGCGGCGGCGTGCTCTTCGATTTCGGCACAGAGCTGACGGCTGCTGTGGAACTGACGCGGCTGGAGAAACCGGAGGAGGATGTAACGGTCTATCTGGGAGAATCGGAAGCGGAGGCGCTTGCCGGCGGGGACTGCTACTTCTATTCAAAAGTGGACCCCGCATCCCATCGGTGCCCGCGGCAGGCTCTGCGGTATGCCTTTATTCCGGATATCCGGTCTTCTGAAGTGGACGCCAGAGCCATCCATCAGTATATCGATATTCCCGTCAGAGCCGCCTTCCGGTGCAGTGACCCGCTTATCAACCGGATCTTTGACGTAGCGCGGCATACATTCATGCTCTGCACCGGCTGCTTTTTCCTGGACGGAATCAAGAGGGACAAGTGGATCTGGAGCGGGGACGCGTATCAGAGTCTGTTTGTGAACCGGTATCTGACCGCGGATCCGGAAGTGGAGAAGCGGACACTGACGGCACTTTCGGAAAATGATCCGGTCACGACCCACATCAACACCATTCTGGATTATTCGCTGCTCTGGATTCTGGGCGTTCATGAGCACGTGACGGCTTACGCGGACAGAGACTATCTGGACTTCATCTATCCGAAGATGGAAAGCCTGATGCAGCTTTGCCTGTCGCAGCGGGATCAGGACGGCCTGATCTGCGGAAGGGAACAGGACTGGGTTTTCATTGACTGGGCAGACTTTGACCGGGAAGGGCCGCTTTGCGCGGAGCAGATGCTGTTTGCACAGGCGCTGAAGGTGATGGCAGTCTGGGCAGGGGAGGAAAAGCGCAGGGAGTACGAAGAGGCTCGCAGCACTCTCCTCAGATCCATTGAAGCGCATTTCTGGGATGAGGAAAAGCAGGCTTATGTGGACAGTTATGTTTCCGGCAGACGCAATGTGACGCGGCACGCGAATATCTTTGCCATTCTGTTCGGCATTGCGGATGACGAACGGTGCAAAAGCCTTCTGCACTCCGTGCTTCTGAATGATGCGGTGCCGAAAATCACCACGCCCTATTTCCGGTTCTTTGAGCTGGAAGCTATGTGCCGCATGGGATTGCTTGAAGAGGTCCTTTCGGAGATCAGAAGCTACTGGGGCGGCATGCTGGAACTTGGCGCGTCCACATTCTGGGAGGAATATGTGCCGGGCAAACCGCTGAAGGAGCAGTATGCAATGTATGGAGATCCCTTTGGAAAATCACTCTGCCATGCCTGGGCGGCAAGCCCCATTTATCTGCTGGCCAGGTATTATCTGGGGCTGAAGATCACGGAAACAGGCTATACAGTGGAGCCGAGGACCGATCTGCTGGGCGAGGCTGACTGCGTGTTCCCGGTCCGCGGCCATCAGGTGCATATCAGGATCCGGGACGGCAGGACAACCGTCACCGAGGAGTGAGTGTTCGGGCCCCGGGAGAGCAGTGAAAAAACAGAACTATGCCCTTGACAAAACCCTGATACATTTGTAATATGGTAGAAATGAATGCACTTTGCAACATGTGCATAATTGAATAAGGGAGGTTTCATCATGAAAAAGGTTATCGCTTTTTTGGTGGCCCTGATGTTGGTCATGTCTCTTTCTGCATCTCTGGCTGAGCCCTCCGGCAAAGTCATGCTGTATTCTTCCATGCAGGAAGCACAGCTGCAGGCGATCGAAAAGGCGTTTGAAGCCAAGTATCCCACGGTCGACATGGAATACTACTATGCCGGCGGCGGAAAACTGGTAACCAAGATGACGACCGAGGCCAAGGACGGCGGTCAGATTGCCAGCGACGTGGTCTGGCTGGGCGATCCTTCCGACTATGAAGCCTTCAAGGCCAATGGCTGGCTCGAGCCCTACGTTTCTCCTGAAACGGAACACATCGCCAAGGAATACATGGATCCGGAAGGCTACTACACCGCTGGCCGTCTGGTCACCATGGGCATTGCCTGGAATGTGGGCCTGGTCGACGA
>CAMIVF010000108.1 GCA_946401715.1 uncultured Clostridia bacterium
AGTATTCGAACGGCGACATGGAGCTGTTCCGTGAGATCTATGATTCTCTGCTGACAAACAAGTACGGCAGGGCGGACCAGTACTTTATCCTGGCTGACTTTAAGGCGTATGACAAGGCGAGACTGGATATTGTCGAGGCATACCAGGATGAGAAGCGCTGGGCGAAGATGGCGATCCTGAATATGGCCTCGGCGGGCAAGTTCTCCTCTGACAGGACGATTCAGGAATACGAGGATGATATCTGGCACCAGACACCGATCAAGGTGAAGCCGCTGAATTAACAGAGAGATTAAGGTGAAAGCCGAAAAGGGCGGGGGATGTTTCCTGCCGCCCATACAGATGGTTCGCTGCGCGATCTGTCAAGAAAGACCAGGAGTCCGGGGTTCATGAGAAATCAGATTCACACCCCGGACTCCTGGTCTTTGCATGCAGTGGATCATTGCCTGCTTATGCCGAATCCTGCCTGTTTACGCCGCGTCCTGCCGGTCTGCTTCAGCTTCTGTGGCAGCCTCGGCTTCCGTGCCGGCTTCTGTGTTACCGCCGGCGGCAGCCAGATCCTGTTCCTCAAGCTGCGTGATCCGCGCGATCGCTTCGTCTTCCGGAAGGGAAAGGGTCTCTGACAGGACATCCCAGACCGTATCATTCTGGAAGCCGAGCGCCCAGATGGCGCAGCCGGCAAGGTTGTTGGAACTGACGAGCAGCGCTTTGCGTTCCAGCGAGGCGGCGTCTTCGATCCAGATCTCGCACAGGACGCCGTCGTCGGTGTTCCATGCGATATAGTTCTGCGCAGTAACCGGATCCCACTGCGGGGTCAGGTTCCAGGATTCGAGCGTGGCCTGGACGGCGTTCATCGAAAGCTCTTCGCTGTTGATGTAGGTGTTGCCTTCGGTGTCCTGGGAGGTGTACCAGATCCTCGTGTAGAACGGGATGGCACTGATGAGCTTGTCTGCAGGCACGCCCATCTGCAGAAGGTTGTTGATGGCGCTTTCTTCGTATCCGAGAGACGCGACGGAACCGGCACTCTCTGATCCGACATAGTGCTCGTCATATCCCATATTGATGAGATAGTCACTGACTGCGGCAATCTCCGTCCGGTTCAGGTAGGCATTGAAGTCATACGGCGGATAGGTATCCACGCTGAGAACCAGCCCAAGCTTCCGGCACACGATGGACATCTCTCTGACGAATTCGGTATAGGTGAAGGCATCGCCCGGATCGATGTGTTCGAAGTCGATGTTGATGCCGTCAAGACCGAGCGTCGTCGCATAGCCGGCCAGCTGGCTGATGCAGTTGCGCCTTGCCTGTGTGGAGGCGAGCATGACAGAGTTATCCATATCCGGGGAGAAGTCGTTGACCAGTCCCCAGACCTGCAGGCCTTGTTCGTGCGCTTCTTCCACATAAGTGCGGGAGCCGAGCGATTCCACGTTTCCATCATTGTCGGCCAGGGCAAACCAGGTCGGACTGATGACATTGATGCCGGACATGGAAGCGATATCGTCCGGGAAGGCTTTATTGTCCTGTGTCGTTGAAATCATATGCCAGATCAGGGAAACCTTCCCGTCCATCGGGACAGACGGATACTCCACAGGAGTGAATCCCTCATGTTCCAGATTAACTTCAGCAGGCTCTGTCATACGGTTTGACTTGACCCAGCCGATGAAGCCGTTCTGCGTCAGGACTTTCAGCCAGTGATCTTCCTGCTGAAGAACGACGACCTGGTCTCCCTTGAGCAGATCGGCTACGATCGGACTCTTGATTCCGCCTCTGTAACGCACCGCGGCTTCCTTGGCCGCTTCAGCGGTCAGCATGTTCCCCCACAGGGTCCGGATAAATACATGCTTCGTGCTTTCTTCAAAGACATAGCCGATGTCCGTATACTGCGCAAGGAAATCCAGGTTCAGGTACAGCGTGTCATCGCTGCCGCGCAGTCCGATGACGTCATCGAAATGCTCTTCAGAAGAAGGATCTTCCGGAAGGGCCCCGTCTATCACCGTATAAGTATCAGATCCAACGGGGATCTCAAAGGTCTGCAGGGCAGTCGTGAACAGAAACTGCGCATTCTCTTCGTCCCAGAAGAAGCGCTCATTCAGGGAATCCCTGACGAGGCTGTGCGGAAGATAGACTGTGCCGCTTTCTGAGATCAGCGCATGCTGGTCTGTCAGAATCTGGTCCTGAAGCACAATGGCCGCTTCATTCTCTTTCACCGGGCCAAAGTATTCCTCATACGACATCCGCCTGCTGGTCGGCGTAAACCGCAGGATCAGCAATATGGCAGCCGCAGAACCCAGTACGGAAAGAAGGATCAGCAGAAAGACCCTTGCGCGAAGCTGCTTCTTCCGCCGGGCAGTGCGTTCATTGCGTTTCGTGTCTCTGTCCATGTTGTCCATGTGGTATTTTCCTCATACAGCGGGAGAACCCGTTTATCTACTCATAGACAGTATAACAACACCGGACAGCACGTTCACTACGAAAAACCTTAAAATATCTGTAATAATTGTTAACAATTAGCGAGTCAGTGGATCATGAAAAGCCTGACCGGATCAGGCTCCATGCCTGTTTTCCTGTGCATGACGGGGCGGTCCTGCACAGACGGAAAGAAGGAGCCTGACCGGTTGTGTGTTTTCAGCACTAAGCAGCTGCGCTGTGCGGGCTTTCCGCCCGGTCCACCGGCAGCGTCAGGGTAAAGCCGGGTTTTCCTCAGCAGCCTCAGGAACAATGCAGTATGGCTACATTCGGATGGGAATCCGGGCGTAAAGCATCTCCGGAAGCCGCATCCAGGTCGACCCTGGTAAAATCAATCTTTGCGATCTTCTGGTTCTCCGGACTGTCCGGAATGAAATCCATCATATAACTGACGCCTTCCCGCAGACAGGTTGCTGCGATCTGGCCGGGCTCCGCCTCCTTTCCTTCCAGGCACAGCGAGATCCCTGCCCTGGCATATTCACGCAGAAGGTCATATACGCCTCTGCACTGTTGTCTGTGACTTCCGATCTGTTCTATCTTTTCATAACGCATTGTTTGAATCCCCCTCTCCAGGTAGATGGGCCTGACTAAGGTGCAAGTATGTGTGATGTATCTTCCCACAGTCAAAGTCCGGGCAGCGGGTGACGGTTTCATTATAGGTGTCTGACAGACAGGGTCCCAAGAAGTACTTATGTGACGTAGACTGTTTCAGCAGAATGGCACAGACCGGCAGGACGGGCATAACAGGATGACGGGAAGTGGACACAGACTTGTGAGCAGTTGAGGGGAGCGGTGGGAATGACTGGAAAAATGTTACGAAAACGGGGAACGAAAATGAGCGCTGCTCAGGCATAAGAGATGTTCCAGATAATTTGTGTAATAATGCGTGCGGCTGCGTATCAGATACAAAAGAATAAGATGTCAGACGACTTCCGGCCTGATGAGGGCGGCCGCCGGGAGCCGTGGGCTGCAGGCAGGCCTGCACCACGGGTTCCGGCTCGTCGCTTTCACAAAAAAACCCTGCCGCTTCAGCGGCAGGGACGAATCATCTATTCGATTCTGGTCCGATTACGGAGCTTCGATCGCGCCGGTCGGGCAAGCGTCTGCGCAGGTTCCGCACTCGATGCAGGCATCCGCATCGATCTCATACTTGCCGTCGCCCTCAGCGATTGCCTCTACCGGGCACTCAGCAGCGCAGGTTCCACAAGCAATACATGCATCAGTAATCTTGTATGCCATTGATTGATACCTCCTTATTGAAATCCTGTATTATTATCTCGCTCCCCTGCATAAGGGGGTTCTGTAAACATGATAATATAAGAGTTGCGGTAAGTACAACGAAATCTTAGTTAGCCGCATAGAACAGGCAGAGTATATCATATAAAAGATACTGAGAAAGAGGAGGGGCACCATTCTGAGCGGAGTGGCTGCCGGAGCGGCGATTAGCAGAGAAAAATTAAATTGCACATAATTTACCTTGCCATCCCAGAAGATGGGGGGTATAATGATAAAGCTTTTAAAGGGAATTACGGAAAGAGCAGGAGGAATACCATGGTTAAGATTACGAAAGATATGACGATCGGAGAGATCCTGAGTGTGGATTATGATCTGGCGAGTGTGCTGATGGGCGGCGGAATGTACTGTGTCGGATGCCCGTCCTCTCAGGCGGAGACGCTGGAGGAAGCGGCGATGGTTCACGGAATTGACGCTGAGCTTCTGCTTGCGAGACTGAATACTTATCTGGAGAGCAAGGAAGCGTAAGAGCACTGTCATCTTCTGCCGGTTTTGATTTCGGCGGAGGCGTTCTGAAATGCGAGGAGCAGGAGTTCCATCGTCAGATCGAACTTCACATTGGCCTTCAGGCGCCTGGCGGCATGCTGTATGCTGTCCAGGATGTACTGGATCTGGTCGAAGGACAGAGCCAGAGCGGTTTCGCGGATTGACGCGATGTGAGCCGGAAAGAGCAGGCCGTCCGGATCCTGTGAGGCTTTGAAGTAGAGAACATCTCTGTACCATGCTGTGAACAGAGCCATAAGATGATCTGACTGTGCTTTATAGGGCTCGAGTGCCTTGATGGCAGAGCGGATCCGGGAAAGATTCCACGAGGGGAGATCCAGAAGGATCTCCTCTCCTTTTTGATACAGCACAGGATCATATTCTGCCTGGCTGTCGGAAAGCTCCACGGTCTGGCAGCGGGAACGGATGGTTTCGAGCATTGCATCCGCGGACTGCGCAAGGAGAAGGATGACGGCATACGCCGGCGGTTCTTCCAGTGTTTTGAGCAGTGCGTTCTGCGCGTCCTGGCGCATGAGATGGGCGTCCGGGACGATGTAAACCTTGCGCTGTGAGCTGAAGGGGCGGATATAGACATCCGAAACCAGCGCGCGGACTTCGTCGATGGAGAAGGTTTTGGGCTTCTCGTGAGACCAGACCAGGATGTCCGGATGATTGCCGTCTGCTGCCTGAAGGCAGCTTTTGCAGTGCATGCAGGCTTCCGCGGTCCCCTCAGGCCGGCCGGTACACTGCAGGGCAGCGGCAAATGCCTGTGCAAGAGAGAGCAGATCGGTGGCGGATGGCCCGGTGAACAGCCAGGCATGGCTGACTCGGTCTGCCAGGAGAGCACGCTGCCAGACAGTGGCTGCACGGTTTTGCGATTGTTTCTGATCGAAGGTTTCCATAGAGAATCTCCAGCTGCCGGATTGGCATGAGGCGGCAGCAAAGCTGCCAAAGCCCTGATGCCGGTTCCGGGTTACAGTTGACTGCTGCCTTCGCTGACAGCACGTATGTAAGACGCTACTTCCTGAAAACACACCTCCCGGTCTGTCTCATTTTTAAACCGGCGATGGATGCCGGCGGCGAGGAGGTTTTCTTCGGAAAAATCCTTCTGGTCTGCCAGGAACCGGCGGCACATTTCCTCGTAGCGGTGGTTTCCGGGTTTGCGCTCTCTCTTCAGGGCACGGGAAAGCCGCAGTCCGTCTTCCACCTCGATATAGACAGGAACGACGTACCCCTCGGGATAATACTCCCTCATCTTCAGGAAGGATTCGAGCGTACCGATGCCGATCCGGTCACAGGACGGGTGCGTCTCGTCATCTACCGTGAAATATGTCCAGGGCCCGTGCTCTGTCAGGTAGGTGCGCTTCTCGATCACACGTCCCGCCTGCTCCAGGCGGTTCAGTCCTTCCTCATCGGTGAAATGATATTCCACGCCGTCCTGCTCTTTCGCGCGGATCGGGCGGGTGGTCCAGGGGATCAGTGCCTCCAGCGCAAGCGTGCTGTCCTGGAGCAGGTATTCATATACGGCGTTCTTTCCGGACGCGCTTTTTCCCATCAGATAAAACAGATGCTTCATATCATTCATTCTCTTTCCGGAATAACACGGATCTGCTGCAGGCTGTAATCAGCGGGTCCTGTCAGCGTGTATCCGCGCTGATGCATTTCCAGTGCGAAACGGATTGTCTCAGCCGGGATCCGCTCACCGGGAACCAGGAGCGGGACACCCGGCGGATACAGCATGAGGAATTCAGCGCTGACCCTGTCTTCGGACGCGGAGAACAGGACGGTCTCTGACTTGCTGTACAAGGCCTGCGCGATCGTGCAGTGCGCCGCCGTCTTCGGCATCCTGTAAGTCGGTCCGGTGAGAGTACCGGCCTTAGCCGGTTTTCCCGGTATGGCTGCTTTAGCGGAAGCAGCTGCTGCTGTGTACTCTGCGTCCAGCTGAAGGAGCGCTTCGGAAAGCCTGGACAGGCCTTCGTCGTCATCGCAGACGGAGGAGAGCAGGAGTACGTAAGATACTGCTGCCATCTCCGGCTGGAGATGAAACCGCTCCCGGAGGCTTTGATACAGAGGAAGGGCCGATGCGTCAGGTGTCCGGACGAGGATCCGGGAGGGATCGTCCGTCTTCAGGAAGGACAGGCTTTTCAGCCTGGTCGCCTGATGAAACCGCTGCAGACGCGCGGCATAGGCATCGAACAGGCTGTCCCTTCTTTCTGAGAGCAGGCAGATGCACTGATCGATGGAGGCCATCAGGACATAGCTGGGACTGCTGGTCTGATGAACGCTCAGCAGGTAACGCAGCCGGTCCCGGTCAACGAGCGGCCCGTTCATATGGATCAGCGCCGTCTGTGTGAGCGCGGGAAGTGTCTTGTGCAGGCTGTGGATCACGAGGTCTGCGCCCAGCGTGACGGAAGACGCCGGGAAAAGCCGGTGCATTCCGAAATGCGCGCCGTGCGCTTCGTCTACAATCAGCGGGACACCGTGCCGGTGCGCGGCACGGGCAATTCCGGCGATGTCTGAGACAACGCCGTCATAGGTGGGCGATGTCACGAACACAGCGCAGACATCTTTCAGCCGGGAGAGTGCCTCTTCCACGCCGGCGGGGTCGACTGGACCGTTCAGGTCTTCTATCCTTTGAAGCCCTGCCTGTGTAGGGGCGCCGGCTTTTGCCTCCGTCCCGGGCCTGCCGGAGTTTGGCCTGCCGGAAGCCATGCCGGTGTCCGGATTGCCGGAATGTGTACCGCTGCCGTACCGTTCCGGATACAGATAAGCTGTCCGGACCTGGTACAGGGCGGCCGCATTGAATGCAGACCGATGGCTGTTGCGCGCCATCAGAAGACAGCCCCCGGGGACTGCACAGGCACCGATGGCGGCCAGGATACCCGCCGTGCTTCCATTTACCAGAAAATGCGTCTCACTGCTGCCATAGAGTGAGGCCGCGCGTATCTGCGCCTCCTGCAGAAGAGATTCGGCGTGGTGGAGATTGTCGAAACCGTCGATCTCGGTGATGTCGATGGAGGCAGGATCACATAAAAAAGCCGCACGCCGCTTGTGTCCCGGCATATGAAACGGGTAGGCGTCGGTGGAACAGTATTCAGTAAGCGATTCGTAAAGATTCATGGTATTTCTATTGTACCATGAAACAGGATGATTTTGTAAAATGCGCTGTGCGCCCCTTTACAAAACGGCCTCTCCCGCTATAATAATTGCATTAAGGCGGGTATGATTATGAAGATAGAGAAGATAAACGACAGACAAATACGTTGTGTTCTGACGAAAGAGGATCTGGAGAACAGGAAGATCAAGCTTTCCGAGCTTGTGTGCGGCGGGGAGAAGGCGCGCGGCCTGTTCCGTGACATGATGCTCCGCGCTTCGCGTGAGCTGGGGTTCAGCCTGAACAACAATCCGCTGATGATTGAAGCGGTGCCGACAGGCAAGGACCAGCTGGTGCTGATTATTACAAGAGTGGATGACCCGGGCGAGCTGGACACGAGATTCCGGAACCTGTCCGGCGGGAAGGAGACTGCGGGAACAGACTTCGCTGCAAAGGATACGGAGAAGAAGGAAGCGGAGGATCTGCTGAGCACGTCCTCGCGGTTCTATCTGTTCCGCAGCCTGGAGAATGTGCTGAATGCGTCCAGGCGTGTGCCGGAGACCTATCCGGGGGACAATGCGCTCTATAAAAACCCTGACGACGGCGCTTATTATCTGCTGATCAAGAAACCGGACGACGACCCTGAGCAGTTCGACCGCATCTGCAATATGCTGTCTGAGTACTCCATGCCCATGGACTATGCCACGGGGATGGACGCGTTTTTCCGGGAGCACATGCAGGTGATCGTTGCGCAGAACGCCATTCAGAACCTTCGCAGCGTATAGGGCATAAACAGCGGACAGACAGAGGAAGCAGAAATCAGAAACGGAAGACAGACACAGAGCTGTCAACGGTCAGCCAGCCGCGCCGCGCACAACGCGCGGCGTTTTCCATGCAGACAATGCAGACGGCAGAAGGCCGGGATACGGTCCGGAGCCTGCCCGGGCGGCGGTTTGATACTGGAATAACCGTATCGAATCGCGTATACTATACTATGG
>CAMIVF010000109.1 GCA_946401715.1 uncultured Clostridia bacterium
GTTCATCTCCAAGACAATGCTGGCCTTGAGGAACTTGCCGGCCTTCTGGCCTCCGAGTGCGGTGTGGATGTCCGGACCGCGAAGCGCGCAGGCCTTCTGCATGATATCGGTAAGTCCATCGATCATGAAGTGGAAGGAACGCATGTACAGATCGGTGCGCAGCTGTGCCGGAAGTATAAGGAGTCTAATATTGTAGTCAACGCCGTGGAGTCTCACCATGGCGACGTAGAGGCAGAGTCATTGATTGCCTGCCTGGTCCAGGCAGCTGATACCATATCGGCAGCACGGCCGGGAGCAAGAAGAGAGACTCTGGAAACATACACCAACAGACTGAAACAGTTAGAAGATATCGCTAACTCCTTCAAGGGAGTAGACAAGTCATTTGCCATTCAGGCAGGCAGAGAGATTCGGATTATGGTGGTTCCTGAACAGATCAGCGACGCGGATATGACTTTCCTGGCGCGTGATGTCGCCAGGCAGATCGAATCGGAACTGGAATATCCGGGACAGGTGAAGGTAAGCCTGATCCGGGAATCGAGGGTCGTTGATTACGCCAAATAATTGAATATGAAAAACAGATCGGGCAGGAGAAAATCTCCTGCCCGATTGTCGACTCAGCTGCTTTTCTATGCTATGATGGAATGCGAGAGAGCACGGGAGCTTCTCGCATTCAGATTCAGGACTGGAAACACGGGTTTTACATCGAAGGAGATCTACAGTATGAAAAAGAACATCAGAAACCGGCTGCTTGCAGTGACTGCAGCCGCAGCAGCATCCTTTTTGCTTTTGTCAGGATTCGATTCGGCACTGACAGTACAGGAAGTCAATGATAACATGACTGCCGCCATGGCTGAGATGGGCGGTTTGTCTGCTGATATTAAGGGCGCAGCGGACGTTTCCGTTGATGTCTCTGCCGGCGGAGAGACACAGTCTCTTGCCGCGACCGGCTCAGTGGACATGAAGGTTCAGTTCACCGCAGATCCGCTGGTGATGGCAGTTACAGGAAGCATGGAAGGAGATGCCTCTTCTCTGGGCATGATGTCCGGCAGCCTGGAGATGGAGACGTATCTCGTGGGTCAGGAAGATGGCTCCGGAATCGCATATGTACGTATGCCGATGGGTGAGGATACCGGCTGGCATGCGGCTGCGATTTCAGCAGAGGATATGGCAATGGTGAACGACTCCGTCCAGGCGTCCTTCAGCGGCGACCCGATGGCAGCAGCTGAAAAGCTTGGGATGGATCTTTCCTCGATTCAGGAGCAGCTGCTCGCGAACGCAACCCTTGCACCGGAAGCGGTGAACGTGAATGGAGTGGACTGCTACGAGATCAGCCAGACAGTGGATGGACAGACATTCTTCGATATCATGACGGAAGTGATGAAAGCGATGCCGCAGAATGCCGGAATCGATACTTCTTCTCTTTCTGTACTTCAGATGGTTCTGGGCGGAATCAAGATGGATACCGTGACTGACTGCGCCGTAGAGGACTTTGCTCCGGTTTACGCGTCTGTGGACCTTTCCGGGAGTGACTTCTCGATGATCGGACAGATGTTTGGCGCCATGATGCCTACCTCTGATGAAGGGGCAGAGGCTCCTCAGATCAGCGTGAATGTCAATGCGCTGAACATGACCATGAACTTTGAGGAAGTTCCGGATCAGATTGAGATTCCCGCAGATGCGCTTGCAGCAGAGATTGAGACAACCGTATCTCTGGATGATGCTGCGCAGGCGGCGGAAGCCATCGAATAACCGTTTCGAAGAAGTGAAGCAAATGGAATATCATAGCCGGCCCGGCAGATCCTGCTGATCCGGCATCAGAATCTGTCATACAGAACCTGCCGCGTCCCGTG
Organism: uncultured Clostridia bacterium; assembly: GCA_946401715.1. GTDB lineage: Bacteria > Bacillota > Clostridia > Lachnospirales > Lachnospiraceae > Porcincola. The sequence goes on from CAMIVF010000109.1 coordinate 1,851, forward strand.
CCGCGGCAGGTTCTTCTTTTTCGAAAAATTTACGTTTATTTTATCTTAAACAGCAGCAAAACGAAAAAAATCATGGACATATCCAACAAATCATACTATTATTAACGGAAATGGCGTTTTGCCAAATTTATGTTTTGGAGGCGTGTAGTATGGAGAAGGTAACTGCTTTTATTGATTCACTCGACAGTTTTGTGTGGGGATGGTGGATGATCATCCTGCTTCTCGGAACGCATATCTTTATGACGATCCGGACCGGGTTCATCCAGAGGAAGACGCTGAGCAAGGGAATTAAGCTGTCTGTCACGAAGGATCCGGATGCGGAGGGTGAGGTCTCCTCGTTCGGCGCTCTGACAACGGCGCTGGCTGCGACCATCGGAACCGGTAATATTATCGGTGTCGGTACCGCAATCGCACTTGGCGGCCCCGGTGCCGTTCTGTGGTGCTGGCTGACCGGTGTTTTCGGAATTGCGACGAAGTATGCGGAGTCCCTGATCGCAGTCAAGTACAGGGTTAAGACAAAGGATGGCCGCATGCAGGGCGGCGCGATGTACGCACTGGAGCGCGGACTGAATATGAAGTGGCTGGGTGTGATCTTCGCACTGTTCGGCGGCATCGCTTCCTTCGGAATCGGCTGTGCCACGCAGGTAAATGCAATTGCCACCGTAGCGAACGAGAACTTCCATTGTCCGGCCTGGGTGGTCGGCGTTGTAGTCGGCGTTCTGGTTGCGGTTGTAATCTTTGGCGGAATCAAGTCGATCGCGACTGTCTGTGAACGGCTTGTCCCGTTTATGGCCGTGTTTTATGTAGCCGGCTGCATCATTATTCTTTGCATCAATTACAATTTTATACTCCCGGCCATTCAGGCGATCGCAGTGCTTGCCTTCTCGAAGACAGCGGTTGTGGGAGGCCTTGTCGGCGGCGGTATCCGGGCAGCCATTCAGTATGGTGTGGCGCGCGGACTGTTTTCCAATGAATCCGGCATGGGTTCTGCTCCCATCGCGGCAGCAGCCGCACAGTCCAGAAATCCTGTCCGTCAGGCGCTGATTGCTTCCACGGGAACCTTTTGGGATACGGTTGTGGTTTGCCTGATGACCGGACTTGTTCTTGTCAGCACGATCATGAAGCAGGGCATCGATATCAGTTCGATTGACAATGGCGGTAAGCTGACCAGTATGGCCTTCGGGCAGATTCCGACCATAGGACCGATTCTTTTGACGGTCGGCATCATCACATTTGCATTCTCTACCGTTCTTGGCTGGGCTTATTACGGAGAGCGATGTGTGGAATATATCGGCGGCCGCAGGGTTCTCATCGCGTATCGCTGCCTGTATATCGCAGTGGCTGTGATCGCGCCGGTCTCCGCACTGAATACCGTATGGACAGTCGCGGATATTCTGAATGCACTGATGAGTATTCCGAACCTTGTCGCGGTGCTGCTGCTGTCGGGTGTGATCGTGAAGGATACAAAGCGCTTTATCGATGATCTGGACGGCTGGGATGATACGCCGATTCCCGTGATTGATGATGACGACTTCGCATCCCATCCGGATGTGACTTTGATGGACTGACGCTCAGACCGATGCTGAGCCGGGTTTTGGCATCGTGCTGCAGCAAGAAACACCAGGAAGCGCTGAGCAGTGTTTCCTCAGAAACAGCGGGTCGGGTTGTCCGGCCCGTGTTCATTCTGCAAACAGAAGAATTGTTGAACAAAACGACGGTCCATAGTAAGATAATCATTACGCCCGAAGGGCGATTTCAGATCGTTTGGTAAGAGGTGAGAATGAGCACAAATAGCGATTTGACCGTTGAAATGACGGATCGTGAGAAGGAACTGAGAGAAAGAATCGATACTCTGGTGAGGGAAGCCAGAAAGGATAAGGGCGAACTGAGTTTTCAGGAAGTTGCGGATTCTTTTGACAACCTGAACATGACAGATCGGGAATTCGACCATGCGCTGGATCTTCTGTCAGAACAGGGGATCGAGATTCTTCTGCCTTCCGAAGAGGAAGAGGAGATGCTTCTGGATGGAGAAGAAGAGGAAGAAGACTCTGACGAAGAGATTATCCTGGCGGACAGCGCCAGGGACAGTGATACCGGGAATGTGACAGATCCGATCCATATGTATCTCAAGGAGATCGGACAGGTTCCGCTGCTGACGCCCGAGCAGGAAATTGTGCTGGCAAAGCGTGTCGAGGAGGGAGACAAAGAGGCAAAGAGAAAGCTGGAAGAAGCGAATCTGCGCCTGGTGGTTTCTATTGCCAAACACTACACCGGACATGGCATGAGCCTGATGGATCTGATCCAGGAGGGAAGCCTGGGCCTGATCCGTGCGGTCGAAAAGTATGATTATAAGAAGGGATTCCGCTTTTCCACCTATGCGACATGGTGGATCCGGCAGTCCATAACACGCGCAATTGCGGATCAGGGACGTACGATCCGGATCCCGGTCCACATGGTGGAGAATATCAATAAGGTCAACCGGTCTGCCAGAGATCTGGTCCAGAGGCTGGGGAGAGATCCGACCACGGAGGAACTGGCGCAGGAGACACATATGCCGGTGGAACGTATCCGGGAAATCCAGAGAATCTCAAGAGAACCGGTATCCATGGAGACACCTGTAGGCGACGAAGAGGACAGTTCCCTGGGTGATTTTATCCGGGATGACACAACACCGCATCCTGCAGACGAGGCAGCCAGGACCATGCTGCGCGAACAGATCAGAGAGATTCTGTCCGATCTGACAGAGCGTGAGCAGCAGGTGCTCAGGCTGCGTTACGGGCTGGACGATGACCGGTCCAGGACGCTGGAGGAGGTTGGACGCCAGCTGAATGTCACAAGAGAGCGGATCCGGCAGATTGAAGCGAAGGCGCTCAGGAAGCTGAAGCGCAAGAATACCAGAATGAGAGATTACCTGGAATAAAGACCTGACGGATTCTGACCTGTAAACTGGGAAAGGTTGATTGGCTATGAGACAAAGATCCGGCGCGCTGCGCTCTCTGACGATGGCTGTAATGGCCGTACTGATGTTGTTTGTGTCAGCCTGTACTGCGCAGGCTGCGACGTACAGCTTTCCCTATCCGTCTGCCCCTACAAAGAAGGGACTGTATGTCTGCCCGGGGATGGAGGAGGACGCGCTGGAGCTTGGGATCAGGCACACAACCATTAATCTGAGTGTCGGTGATTTCATGCCGGACGCTGCTTACAGGAACAAAACGCACTGTGTCCCTTACGTCTATGAAGGAACGACATACTGGTTTTCGAAAGCGTCCCTGGAGCAGTATGATAACGAGCTGGGGATTCTGTCAAAGAACAATGTCCTCGTGACGGCGATCCTGCTTCTTCCGAGGCGTACGGATAATCTGAAATATCTGATCAGCCCGGCGGCAAGAGGAAAGAGTGCGAATTATTACCAGTGGAATATGAATAATCCGAAGGCGGTCAGGGCGCTGAAGGCAATTGTTACCTTCTTTCAGAAAAGGTACAGCAACCGCAATGGCGCCCGGATCGTGGGCTGGATTGTCGGGAATGAAGTAAACAATTCCAGCATTTGGAACTGGGCCGGGTATGTCAGCGCGGATACCTATATGGACCAGTATGCCGCACAGGTTGCAGAAGTTTACCGTGCGGCGCGCAGTGTCTATTCGAACGCCCGGATCTATATCAGCCTGGATCACTACTGGAGTGCTTCCAACGGCAGTTACTGGTATGCGGGAAAGGATATCCTGAAGAAGTTTGCCGCCCGCATGAAGAAGAAGGGGCTGAATGGCGGGAAGTGGTGCATCGCCTATCACCCGTATAACATCAGCCAGTACGAGCCGAATATCATGAGCAGCTCTGCCGCGGTGACCAATAAAGCAAGCACGCGCATCATTACCATGAAGAACCTGAAGGTTCTGACAAAATATGTCAAGAAGCATTATTCCAAAAAGTGCAGGATTATACTGAGTGAGCAGGGTTATTCTTCTGTCACTGCGGGATCGGATACCTCGAAAGAACAGGCCAGGAACATTGCGCTGGCGTACTACATCGCCCAGCAGAACAGTATGGTGGATGCTTTGATTCTGCACCGGCAGGTGGATCACACCGGGGAAGGAGAAAGGTACGGCCTGTATACCAGCTGGGGCGGCGAGAACGCTGCCTGGCAGAAGCCTTCCTGGACAGCTTATAAATATGCTGATACGACACGTGTGGATCAGTATACGAAATACGCAGCCAAACGGGCGAAGAAGATCAGCGGCAAGAAGGTGAAGAAGTACTACACGGTCAGCAAAGGAAAGCTGACCAGGACAAAAGCTCCCTCCTGGTCTCTGGATTATACGGATCACTTTGCGCCGTTTGGCGCGCTGACGGGTTTTCAGCTTGAAAATGGCGTATATTACCTGAATCACGATTATGCGCGGAATCCCAATGTACCGTGGGGCATGAACCGCAGCCGTGTGATCAGGGCCAAAAAGTACAAAAAGTTTGGATTTGGAATCCATGTGACCAGTTCCCTGAGCGGGTCCGCAACGGTCTATCTCAGGCTTTGGTCCGGATCGAAAAAGTATCTGGACGCATCTGCCAGGGTTCCCTGCGGCGTTGACAATTATCTCTGCGTCAACCTGAGCAAGTGGAGCGCCCGTAAAAAGATCACGCGTGTCGAAATTCTGATCCGCCCTTACGAAGCAGGCTGGAAAAAGAAGACTTCTGCCCGGATCTTTTCGGTTGGAATCGGGAAGTAAACAGATCGGGTGCAGGCTGGCCGCGGAGGAACGGATGTCAGATACCGGCAGACAGAAACGGATGGGACAGAGGACAGGATGGAACAGGCAAAGATCATTGTAATCGCCGGGAAAGAGACGGCAAGGATGGCATATGAACTGTGCACACTTGCCTGCCTGGCGGAAGATATCCGCTCCCGCACTGCGAAGCAGGCGCCTCTGATTGCGATGAAGCCGAATCTGGTAGGGCCGATTCCGGCATCTGACGGGGCGACGACACACCCGGAGATTGTCGAAGGCGTGGCTGCTTATCTGCGGGATCATGGATTTCAGAACCTGGTTCTGATGGAGGGCTCCTGGGTCGGGGACAAAACTTCAGATGCGCTTCTGGTCACAGGGTTTGGCGAACTGAGCCGGAAGCTCGGGATTCCCTTCGTGGATCTTCAGTCTGACCGGGGCGTGCCGACAGACTGTGCGGGTATGAAAATCCGGATCTGTAAGAAAGCATTGGAGGCGGATTACCTGATCAATCTCCCTGTGATGAAGGGACACTGCCAGACCAGGATGACCTGTGCGCTGAAGAACCTGAAGGGGTGTATTCCCAATGCGGAGAAAAGAAGATTCCATTCTCTGGGCCTGCATGAACCGATCGGCCATCTGAGCGCAGGGCTGAAGCAGGGCTTTATCCTGGCGGACGCGATCTGCCCGGATCTGACGTTCGAGGATGGCGGGAATCCGGTTCAGATGAACCTGATGCTGTGTTCGTACGATCCTGTCCTGCTGGATACCTATGCCTGCAGTCTGGTCGGTGTCAGGCCGGAATCGGTGCCTTATATCCGGATTGCGCAGGAGTGCGGTGTGGGAGAGAACGCCCTGTCCCGGGAGATGATCTCCTGTCTTCTGGAAAAGAAGACAGACGAAGGAATCACCTATGTAGAGACAGACCAGCTGCCCGACCGGCCGGGCAGGGAGAGCCGGCAGATTCTGCAGGTGAAGGAACGGGTACATGAGCTGGATTCCTGCTCTGCCTGCTACGGAACCCTGATTCCTGTTCTGCACCGTCTGGAGCAGGAAGGCCTGCTGGAGAAGCTGCCCCACAGACTGTGCATCGGCCAGGGATACCGCGGGAAAAGCGGAAGCGTCGGAATCGGGAACTGTACCTCTTCGTTTGACGTTTCTCTGCCGGGCTGCCCGCCGACAGCAGAAGAGATGGAACGTTTTCTCAGGAGCATCGCCGCTTCGCTTGACGTATGAAGTGTGCAAGATTATAATGGTTCCGATTTCCAAATGTTACAATAATGTTACGGGAGCAAAGGATGACGTACTGGAATAGAATCCGATCAAAGAGGACGGTGCTGCTGGGTATGATACTTCTCGCAGCGCTGTTTTTTGCCTTTCCTGCTTTTGCCGGCTGGAAAACGGCAGGAAAGAAAGGGAAGAAGATTGTTTATACGGACGCTTCCGGTGAGAAAGTGATCGGACTTGTGAAGATCAAAGGACGTACGTATTATTTTAATGCGCAGGGAGTCCTGCAGACCGGCTGGCAGAAAACGCCGGAGGGAAGGCGTTATTTCCGGGAAGAAGGAAAGCGCGGCCGCAAGCTTGGCGCCATGGTTTCCGGAGGTGTCTTCCAGATCAAGAACGCGCAGTATGGGTTTGACAAGGATGG
>CAMIVF010000110.1 GCA_946401715.1 uncultured Clostridia bacterium
ATTATATAGGAAGGATAGTTTCTAAAAAATAATTAATAAGCTGTCAGACAAAATTTCAGCACATCCGACAATACTGCGAAAACTATAACGTTTATTTTTTCGCAATTTTGGTGGAAATAACGGGGGGGAATCGTGAAAATGTACAGAAAAACGCCTTGACGCCATGCTAATGCATACTGTCAAGGCGCACAAAGAAGCGTGTTTCAGATTGCATAATGTTTCGTAAGTGTTTCGTAATGAAAGACAGAATTCCGTTCAGTCCATTTCAGGCATGAACCGTTCGAAGATACTCAGGCCGCCTTCCCGGTCAACGATGCGCATTTCTTTCTGACTGCGGATGATCCAGTTCACCTGCCTGACGCCGCAAAGATGGCTGAGCCGGATAAAGATATTTCGTCTGTCGCGGAATCTGCATGAGATGAAGTCCGGTCTGGTGAGTATATCCGGGACGACGCTCCACATGCCGAATGTCATCACATATCCCCACTGGCGGACAGCCTCCCTGCTCTTCATAAAGTTCTCCGTGAGCTGACCGCAGAATACATCGGGACGATGGCGGCAAAACCAGAGGACGACTCTCGGATCAAAGCTTTCCACACAGTAATTGAGGGCTGGATACCGGTCGATCAGTTCCATCACATGACGGCACAGCTCACGCACATTTCCCTCAGACTTCAGCTCAATGATCAGCGGGAGGTGGAGAAACGCTCCGCGCCGGTCTGCCCTGGCATCTCTTCGCCCGGTCAGTGCCCGGTCCGAGGTGTACAGATCCAGAACCTCCTCCAGCAGTGGAATCCGGGACGCGGTTTCCAGCAGACGCAGCTTCGACAGCTCCGGCCAGGTCATATCCTCGGCCTTGGCATTGATACCGGTCATGCGCAGGAGCGTTTCATCATGAAGCACCACAAGCTTTCCATCCGCGGTCAGGTGTACGTCCAGCTCTGAACCAAACCCATACCGGACTGCCATGCGGAAGGCTCCCATGCTGTTTTCCGGAACGATCCTCCTGCCGTCTTCTTTCCACCTTGCAATATCTTCTTCCCAGAAAAGCTTCTTCGTACAGGAAGCTTTCAGCGCGCCGGTCTCTTCCGGCGTCCCGGCTGCAGCCTGTTCCCGCGAAGAAACGATGCCTCTCGCAGCGTCCGGTTTACTGCGCAAAGGGTTCTTTGCCACAGAAGCGCTCAGCTTCCGCGACGCTGACAGCGGCTGGTGAAACAGTCCGCGGTGCGCGTATCTAAATCCCTGCAGATTCTCCCAGCAATTATTCTTCTTTTCTCTTCTTGCCATCGTCATCTGTTATATTTTATGTCTCCGGCTCCTGCTTCCCCATCAGCCGCATCGCGTTCAGGATACACAGAATCAGAACACCGACATCTCCGAAGATCGCCATCCACATATTCGCGATGCCAAACACACTCAGGATCAGGATCAGAACCTTGACCGCGATCGCAAATATGATGTTTGCGTGTATGATGCGCATCGTTTTGCGGGCGATCCGGACCGTCCGGGCGATCTTTCTCACGTCGTCATCCATCAGGACGATGTCCGCTGCCTCAATCGCAGCGTCAGATCCGATCGCGCCCATGGCGATGCCTACGTCCGAACGCATCAGCACCGGAGCGTCATTGATGCCGTCTCCCACAAAGGCAAGCGCGTCTTTCCCATTCTGTTCCTTGAGCAGCTTCTCCACGATCTCAACCTTGTCCGCGGGAAGCAGCTGCGAACGAACCTGGTCCACACCGGCTTCCTTTGCGATCGCCTGCGCTGCCGCCTCACTGTCACCGGTCAGCATCACCGTCTGCTTTACGCCTGCCGCCTTCAGGTCGCGGATCGCCTCCGGCACGCCGTCCTTCATCGTATCAGAGATCACGATGGTCCCCGCAAATGTGCCGTCGCACGCGACATACACGACAGTTCCGCCCTGTGTGTTCTCCTGGAAGGGTATGTCATACTTCCGCATCAGCTTCGCATTGCCGGCCAGAATCTGCCTGCCGTCAAGCCCGGCACAGATGCCATGACCCGCAATTTCTTCCGTACTCCCGATACGGGACAGGTCAATGCTCTGCCCGTACGCATCCCGGATCGCCTCTGCCACCGGGTGCGTGGAATAGTGCTCCGCATACGCAGCCATCTCGAGAAGCGCTTCCTCCGGATTCACAGAAGGTGCACCAGGTTTCGAAGGAGATGCATCCGGTTTCTCAAAAGAGGCCCCCGCCTTCTCAAAAGATGCACCCGGCTTCTCAGAAGATGCGCCCGGCCTTCCGGAAGATTCAGTGCAGATTCCCTCCGCAGGCTGTATTGACGATACACGGAATTCTCCCTTCGTCAGCGTGCCTGTCTTGTCGAACACGATGGTCTTCACATAGGAAAGCACTTCGAGATAGTTGCTTCCCTTCACCAGCACACCGATTCTGGAAGCTGCGCCGATCCCGCCAAAGAAACCCAGCGGAACCGAGATCACCAGCGCGCATGGACAGGAAACAACCAGGAAGATGCATGCCCTGCGGATCCACGAGATCCACACCTCTGATCCCCCGCCGAGAACAAGCGGCGGAATGATTGCCAGAATCAGTGCTCCGATGGTCACAATCGGCGTATACACACGTGCGAAGCGGGTTACAAAATTTTCAACATGCGTCTTCTTGTCAGTTGCATTTTCCACAAGCTCAAGGATCTTCGCGACCGTCGAATCCTCATAGCACTTCGTGGTCCGTATCTTCAGAAGGCCCTTCCCGTTCACGCAGCCGGAGATCACCGCATCGCCCACACGGGCAGCACGCGGAACCGACTCGCCGGTCAGCGCGGAAGTGTCAATCATCGACTCGCCTTCGATGACTTCGCCATCCAGCGGGATCCGCTCGCCCGGCCGCACGATGATCACCTCGCCGGTCTCGACCTCGTCCGGATCGACCTCCTCCGTCTCGGAACCTCTCTCCACGACCACCGTCTCCGGCACAAGCTCCATCAGCTGAGAGATGGATTCCCTGCTCTTTCCCGTCGCGTAGTTCTGGAACAGCTCACCGATCTGGTACAGCAGCATGACGGCCACTGCCTCCCGGTATTCTCCGATTCCGAAAGCGCCGAAAGTGGCGACCATCATGAGGAAGTTTTCATCGAATACATCACCGTGCGCGATGTTCCGAATGGACTTGCGGATCACGTCGTACCCGACGATCAGATACGGCACAAGAGCAATGATCAGCCCGAGCCACCATCTGCCTTCAAACACGCCGGCGTGCTCCAGAATCCCGAGCGCCACAAATCCAACCGCCCCCAGTATGATCCGGAACAGCCACTTCTGCTGTTTCTTTGTCAGTTTGTCCGTTAACCCAGAGAACATCTTCCCCAACCTCTCATCGAAGACAATCTTACAGCCGGTTCTGTCCTTCTGCCTCAGACTGCTGTCACATCCATGTCAGGCTCCATACGCCTGCACAGAGCAATCACAGCCTTCTCGACTGCATCAAAGGAAGCGTCATCCGCCTCCAGCGTCATCTTCTGCATCATGTAATTGACCTTCACGTTGGAAACGCCATCGACTTCCTTGATCGCATTCTCCAGCTTCAATGCACAGTTTGCGCAATCGATCTCATCCAGCTTGTACTTTTTCTTCATGGTGCTTTCCCTTTCTGTTCTTTGTGTTTGGATCCATGTCCTGGTTACTCTTTCTTTGTTGACCGTATTGCTCTGTGGCCCGCAAACACTTTTACGTTTATTCATATGAATGTCTGCTCATATGTTGTAAGGTCATGATACCTCATCTGTTCTTAGAATGCAATACCCTTTTCTCTTTTTCTTACACGTTTTTCCTGCACGCTTTCTTGCATGATCCGTTGGCTGAAAAAAGCGGGATCATCAATCTGGTGATCCCGCATGATTATCGTCAAACTTCCAAGCGTACAGGATATCCTGTCTCTTTCGCCTCTCTTCAGAAAGTAGCTATATTCTGAAGGGCAAGCCCTCCGGCTGCAGCCTTCGTGTCCGGTGAAAACAGCTTCTTCGGTTCGGTTTCGCCGATCCCGGGAAGATCCGGAATAACAGTTGCTTTTCCTTCTGTCTCTGTTCCGGCTTCTGTCTCCGCTTCCTTGCCCGCAATCGCCAGCCCCGTGGCAGACGGCGTCATCTCCGCTTCCGTTTCCGCCTCAGCCGGAGCTTCTGCCTCGGTTTCCGCCTCAGCCAAAGTCCCTGCCTCGGTTTCCGCTGCTGCCAGAACTTCTGCTTCCGTTTCCGCTGCTGCCAGAACTTCTGCTTCCGTTTCCGCTGCCGGCGCTTCTGCTGCGTTTCCCACCCCCGCGATTGTCAGCTCCGTTGTAGGCAGGATAATCTCTTCCTCTGTTTCCGCTCCGGTCACTGACTCTGCCTCTGTTTCCGCTCCGGCAATGATCAGTTTTGTCGAAGGAAGTGTAATCTCCGCTTCTGTTTCTGCTGCGGCTGGTTCTTCTGCCTCGGTCTGCGCTCCCGCGATCGCGAGTTCTGTAGCAGCTGTTGAAATCTCCGCTTCTGTTTCTGCTGCCGGAATAGCCTCTGCTTCTGTCTCTGCTTCTGTTCCTGCGATGGTCAGCAGAGTTCCTGCAGGAGCAATCTCTGTTTCCGTCTCTGCTGCCGAAATGACCTCGGCTTCAGTATCCGCTGCCGGGATGATCTCTGCCTCGGTTTCCGCTTCTGTTCCTGCGATGGTCAGCAGGGTTCCTGCTGGAGCAATCTCTGCTTCGGTTTCCACTGCTGCCGGAATGACCTCTGCTTCGGTTTCTGCTGCCGGAATGACCTCTGCTTCGGTTTCTGCCGCAGCCGGAATGACCTCGGCCTCAGTTTCCGCTGCCGGGATGATCTCTGCCTCGGTTTCCGCTTCTGTTCCTGCGATGGTCAGCAGGGTTCCTGCTGGAGCAATCTCTGCTTCGGTTTCCGCTGTCGGCATTGCTTCTGCCTCGGTCTGTGCAGTCGGAACGATTTCTGCTTCCGTCTCTGCTGCAGTCGGAACGATTTCTGCTTCCGTCTCTGCTGCCGGTATAATCTCAGCCTCGGTCTCTGCTGTCGGAATGATCTCGGCCTCGGTTTCCGCTGCCGGAACAACTTCTGCCTCAGTCTGCGCAGTCGGAACAACCTCCGCTTCCGTCTCTGCTGTTACCGGAACAACCTCCGCTTCCGTCTCCGCTGTCGGAGCGATCTCGGCTTCGGTCTCTGCTGCTGCCGGAGCAACCTCGGCCTCGGTCTCCGCTGTCGGAATGATCTCGGCTTCCGTCTCTGCTGTCGGAACGATCTCTGCCTCGGTCTCTGCTGCCAGAGCTGCATCCTCATCCAGCAGAATCTTCTCCGGAATGGCTGGCCCGAAGGACTCATAAGCCGAATCAAACGCTTCGTTCAGTTCCTTTGCCGCCTCTGTTGATACCGTAATGTCCCCGGCCCCATCCAATGCAAGATCTGCAAGGGAAGAGGAAGCACTGTGTATGGCGTATGCCTTCCCGGCGCATTCGGACAGGCTTGCCGGAAGGTTCTTCAAAGCCTCATACTTCCCGTCTGCAAGAAGTCTTTCATTGATGATCTCGTCCTTGGCCTGCGCATATTCATCACTCCAGGAGAACACTGTCAGCGCAGTATTCGGATCCTCATGGAACTCTCCGTAGGAATCCTTGGTGTACGGATCTGTCGCCTCGTCACTTTCCTGATTCGCGCATTTATTCCAGATATCCGCCTTCCTGTCGATGAGGCTGCTGCTGAGCGCTGCGACACGCTCTGCGCCGGAGCCATACTCCGCCAGCTGGTCAATACTGTCGTTGTACGCAATGTCCGCGTTCATCTTCGCAACGATTTCATTGACATCATTGTAATCAGGAATGGTGACAAACAGTTCTCTCGCGGCAGTATACTGCTTCTGCTCATACAGGGCACTTGCTTCCTGGTAAATGCGCTCTGCGTTGATCTTTTTGATGTAATCTCCCGAATCAGAATAGTCTTCTATCTCTGAGAAGCCCTGCTCCGCAGCATCGTAATCCTCATTCTCAAATGCTGCTTTGGCCACCTCGTATTTCTCCGCGTTTTCGATCTTCTCCATATAATCCCTGGACTCTGCGAAGTCACCGATCTGGGAGAACAGTTCCTTGGCGGCAGCGTAGTCCTCATCCTCGAAAGCCGCCACTGCCTGGTCATATGTGCGCTCATCAGAGATCTTCACCAGATAGTCAGCAGCATCCTTGTAAGAGCCGAGATTCTTGAACTTCAATTCAGCCGCTTCATAGTTCTTCATCTCATAGAAGGAAACCGCCTCATCGTAGTTCTTCTGCGGTGTGCTGACAAACTGACCGTAGAAATAAAGGCCGGCAAAAACTGCAGCGCAGATTGCCAAAGCTGCGATAGTGATGATGTAACTCTTCTTACTGGTCATACCATGCCTCCTCTAAACGCCCACGCGGAAGTTCGAATCGTTTGTATAGACAAATTATCGCACAGGTTCCTTCAGTTCGCAATCAGAACCTTTGAGCGGAAGGTACAAAAATGTCTCAGCCGCTTTTGCCGTTTCAGGTCTTGTTTCCGACAACCATACGATGCAGCAGCCGCAGCGCATCATTCATCGCCATCGCACGGATTTCATTTCTCTGGCCAGTATAATGATGCTCTTCCACCTCGACTTCGCCGCGGTAGCAGCACCCGAGATAGACAAGGCCGACTGTATCGTCATCCGGTCCTGACGGCGGACCGGCGTAACCAGTCGCGCTGACGCACGCGTCCGCGCCTGCTTCCTCAGCGCCTCCTCTGGCCATCTGCTTCGCACACTGGCGGCTGACTGCCGTCCATTTCTTCAGCGTTTTCTTTTTCACCTTCACCATCTCATGCTTCGCTTCATCGCAGTAGGTGACGAAGGAACGCTCCAGCACTGCCGAGCAGCCTGGAATATCCGCGAGCCTGGCGCTGATCATGCCGGCTGTAATTGACTCGACTGTCGTGACGAATTCACCGCGATGGATCAATACATCCAGAATCTCAGCGATCTCGTCATCGGTGACCGGTGATACAGAGTGTACTTTCTCGTTCTTCATGGCGGATCTCCTGTTCCTGTGAAAGGGATATCTGTGTAAATGACCCCCGGAACGGATTTGTTCCGGGGGCCTGAAATCTCTTATTGCTTCTTTTTTACCGCATATGCCGGCTGCTCCACAGAACGTTCTGAGAGATCCGGTCATATGCAGTCATCAGACGCTTTACTCCTCCACCTCGGGAAGCATTACGTTGATGATGTGCGGCTGTGCGCCTTCATACCAGTACAGGAAGCCTTCCATGTCGATCGTGTCGCCGACCTTCAGGTTCTTGACTGTCTGATATACTTCGCTGTTCTCATCGCAGAGGTTGGACTCTACCACGAAGGTGTAGGTCTCTCCGTCAACCGATGCGTTGAAGTACAGGTCATCACCCTCGGATCCGGAGCCATCCCAGCCATACTGGAAGGCCGCCGCCTCAGCCGCCTCAGTCTCAGCTTCGGTCTCGGATGCGGTAGCTTCAGCCGCGCCGATCGGCTCAACAGTCATGCCGCTGAACAGGACTCTCTGGTTCATGTACTCAGCAAGCTCGTCTTCATCACTCAGAGCACTGGTTACGTCCACAGGATTGGAGATGTAGATCTCGCCGCGGATCACTTCAATCGGAGTCAGGGTATCCGGAACGATCTCAACCTCGCCTGCCCACTCACTCTTGTAACCGGTGAAGCGAATCTTGGTACCTTCTTTGATCCTTGCATAATCAGACTTGGTGACCGGTACATTGTAAAGGAAGTAACCGCCGTCCTTATCCTGTGCATAGAGGGTAACAGTGGAGGTTCCAACATCCTTGTTGTCCTCGTAGAACGCCTGCTTTGCCTGGACATACGCTTCAATCGTTACAAGTGTATCGGTGTCAGCCGCAGCGTATTCTTCATAGGTCAGAACGCCGGCTTCAGCCTCGGTCTCGGCTTCGGTCTCGACAACCGCTGCTTCTGTCTCAGCTGCTTCGGTCTCGACAACCGCTGCTTCCGTCTCGACTGCCTCGGTCTCAACAACCGCTGCTTCCGTCTCGACTGCTTCAGTCTCAACAACTGCTGCTTCCGTCTCAACTGCCTCGGTCTCGACAACCGCTGCTTCCGTCTCAGCTGCCTCGGTCTCGACAACCGCTGCTTCCGTCTCAGCTGCCTCGGTCTC
>CAMIVF010000111.1 GCA_946401715.1 uncultured Clostridia bacterium
GAAGGAGAAGCATCTGAATACATATGTGAAGTGCAATCCTACCCTGCTGGGATATGAGTTCGCGAGAAAGACACTGGATGGCCTGGGATTCGATTATATCGCCTTTGATGACCACCACTTCCTGACTGATCTGCAGTGGGAAGATGCCGTGCCGATGTTTGAGCGCCTGATGGCACTTGGAGAGAGCCTGGGTCTGAGTGTCGGCGTCAAGCTGACCAATACCTTCCCGGTGGACGTGAAAGCGGGCGAGCTTCCGAGTGAAGAGATGTATATGTCCGGCCGCAGCCTCTATCCTCTGACGGTCCAGCTGGTCAGCAGAATCGCAAAGCAGTTTGACGGAAAGCTTCGCATTTCCTATTCAGGCGGAGCGGATTACTTCAGTATCCGGGATCTGGTCACGGCAGGCGTATGGCCTGTCACCATGGCGACAACCCTGCTGAAGCCGGGCGGATACCAGAGACTGTACCAGATCGGCAAGCTCCTGGAGGACATCCCGGATGACGAATGGCAGGGAGTGGACGTGGAGAAGGTCACTGCGCTGGCTGATGCAGCGTTGTCCAGAAAGCTGAACACAAAGAGCGTCAAGCCGCTTCCCTCCAGAAAGAAAGAGGAAAGCCTGCCGCTGATGGACTGCTTCGACGCGCCCTGTCAGGGCGGCTGCCCGATCCACCAGGATATTCCTGCCTACCTCCGCGCGATGGAGGAGGGGAGGTGCGAGGACGCGCTGAAGATCATTCTTGAGAAGAACGCGCTTCCCTTTATCACCGGTACCATCTGTCCGCATACCTGCGGAGACAGATGCATGCGCAACCACTATGAAAGCAGCGTCCATATCCGGGAAGTCAAGCTTCAGGCCGCCAATATGGCAGCCAATGCCGTGATCAAGTGGACGGACAAGCCGGCTGCGGTTTCTGACAGGAAGGCAGCCATCGTCGGCGGCGGACCTGCCGGACTTGCGGCAGCCGCTTTCCTGTCAAGAGCCGGCGTTGATGTCACTGTGTTTGAGAAACAGAACACCCTTGGCGGTGTCGTACGTCTGGCGATTCCGTCCTTCCGGATCGCAGATGCAGCAATCAACAAGGACATCGAGCTGTGTGCCAGATATGGCGCGAAGTTTGTCACAGGCTGTGAGATCACGGATCTGGATGCGCTGAAGAAGGAAGGATATACGGATATCCTTCTTGCAGTCGGAGCCTGGAAGCATGGACGCAGCGCTCTTCAGTATGGAGAGGCGCTGGACGCGCTTGATTTCCTGACAAAGATCAAGAGAGATGCAGGCGCCGTGGACCTCGGCCGTAAAGTAGTCGTAATCGGCGGAGGCAACACCGCCATGGACGTCTCCCGCGCGGCGAAGCGTGTGAAGGGCGTTGAGCAGGTCAGCCTGGTATACCGCAGGACGAAGCGGTATATGCCGGCCGATGAGGAGGAACTGGTGGAGGCCGTCGAGGACGGCGTCATTTTCAGGGAACTGCTCGCACCGGTCGGCTGGAAGGATGGAAAGCTTGCGTGCAGCGTCATGAAGCTGGGAGAGCCGGATGAAGGAGGACGGAGAAGTCCTGTGGATACCGGTGAGAAGGAATACATCGAGTGCGACAGTGTGATCACGGCAGTCGGTGAGAGAGTTGATTACAGCCTTCTGGAAGCAGCCGGCGCTTCCTTCGATGAGAAGGGCCGTCCGGTGACAGATGACAGCTGCATGTCCAGCATTCCGGGACTGTATGTCATCGGTGACTGCAGAAGAGGACCGGCAACGGTAGTAAAGGGAATCGCGGATGCGATTGCCGCTTCCAAGGCCATCGCCGGCGCAGTCTTTGACACCTATGAGAAGGAGAACGGTGCTGACGACCTTGCAAAATGCAAGGAGAAGAAGGGCGTCTTGTGCGACACGTGCGGAGAACTTCCCGAGAAGCGCTGCCTTGGCTGCGCGACGGTATGCGAGGTCTGCACGGACGTCTGTCCGAACCGTGCGAATATCGCCATCAGTGTTCCCGGTCTTGAGAAGGAGCAGATCCTCCATGTAGACGGCATGTGCAATGAGTGCGGAAACTGCGCAGTATTCTGCCCGTATTCCGGAAGGCCGTATAAGGATAAACTGACACTGTTCTGGAGTGAAGAGGAAATGGACGACTCAGAGAATACCGGATTCCTGGTTCTGGAAGGAACCAGAGTCAGGCTGCGCTTTGCGGATCAGATACAGGAAGTTGATGTGCAGGATGCAGGCTGCGGACTGTATGAACCGCTCCGTCTGCTGATTCTGACGGTGATTCGTGATTACAGCTGGCTGATCTGACACCGGGATCAGAGTTTGATTCACCAGGCCGGATCGGGCTATGGCAATCTGGCTGATGCAAGGATGAAAACAGCGGATAAGAGTATGTTTCCCCATCGGTGCAGCCGCACCGATGGGTTTGTTGGGGTAAAGGATGAGTGAGATCTATACATTTACAGTGAACGGACAGACCGTAAGCACACAGGAGGACAAGTCCCTGCTTCGTTTTCTGCGGGATGACCTGAAGCTGTATTCCGTCAAGGATGGCTGTTCAGAAGGTGCATGCGGAGCCTGTACGATTATCGCGGACAGGAAGACTGTCCGCGCCTGTGTGTTGAAGACTTCCAGAGCGGCCGGAAAAGAGATTCTCACGGTGGAAGGCCTGTCCCTGGAAGAAAAGGAAGCCTTTGTGTATGCATTTGGCGCCAAAGGAGCCGTGCAGTGCGGATTCTGCATCCCGGGCATGGTAATGAGTGCCAAGGCACTTCTGGATGTCTGCAGGGATCCGTCCGACGAGGAGATCAAACAAGCCTTAAAGGGGAATATCTGCCGCTGCACCGGCTATGTCAAGATTATAGAGGCAATCCGGCTGGCGGGCGCGGTTCTCAGAGGCGAAGAAAAGATCGACCGCAGCCTGGAAGAAGGAAAGGAATATGGCGTCGGTGCGAGAGCCTTCCGCGTGGACGTACGGAGAAAGACGCTGGGATACGGGAAGTATCCGGACGATATCGGCCCGGAGTTCTTTGTTGCGGAGCATAGTCCTCAGGCACTGGAGATCGAGAAGCAGCTTGACGCGGCAGGACCTGACGGAGCCATGGCAGCGTATGGAGCGCATTATGATGCGGATCATCATCTGACGGCAGGATCTTCCCTGTGCAGGATCGACGATCCCGGGTGCCGCTGGTGTGCGATCGTTCCGGCAGACATGCCGCCGATGGCATACTGTGGTGCCGTGCGGTCTGAATACGCCAGGGCAAGGGTTTTAAAGATTGACGCATCGGCAGCGGAGGCGCTGCCGGGAGTCCTGGGGGTTCTGACCGCAAAGGACGTGCCGGTCAACAAGGTCGGCCATATCATCAACGACTGGGACGTCATGATCGCCGAGGGCGATATTACCCGGATGTGCGGGGACGCGATCTGCCTGGTTGTGGCGGAATCCTCTTATATCCTGGATCAGGCCAGGAAGCTTGTAAAGATTGAATATGAACCCCTGAAAAGTGTGAACAGTCCGCAGGAGGCTGCGATGGCGGACGCGCCGAAGATTCACCCGGAGCTCGACATCGACGGAAATCTCTGTGCGTCCAGGCATATCGTCAGAGGCAATCCGGCCGAGGCTCTGGCGCGTTCGAAATATGTCGTGACGGAAGAATTTGAGACGCCATTCACGGAACATGCCTTCCTGGAACCGGAATGCGCGGTATCCTATCCATATAAGAACGGGATCAAGATTCTTTCCACCGATCAGGGCGCCTACGCCACCAGATCCGAGGTGGCCCATATGTTCGGCTGGGAGAAAGAGCGCATCGTGGTGGAAAATCAGCTGATCGGCGGCGGTTTCGGCGGGAAGGAAGACGTTACGACGCAGCACATCAGCGCGCTGGCGGCATGGATCTTCCGGCGGCCGGTCAAGGCGAAGTTTACGCGGCAGGAATCCATCAGTTTTCACCCGAAGCGTCATCCCATGAAGGGGACCTTCACGGTCGGCTGCGATGAGAACGGAATCCTGCAGGGACTGGACTGCGAGTTTACCTTTGATACCGGCGCGTATGCCTCCCTGTGCCTTCCGGTGCTGGAGCGGGCCTGCACGCATGCAGTAGGACCTTACTGCTATGAGAATACGGATATCCGGGGATACGGATACTACACCAACAATCCTCCGGCAGGCGCATTTCGGGGATTCGGCGTATGCCAGACAGAATTCGCGCTGGAATCCGTCCTGAACAAGCTGGCCAAGATGGCCGGCATCTCACCCTGGGAGATCCGCTGGCGCAATGCGATCGAGCCGGGCAAGGTTCTTCCGAACGGGCAGATTGCGGATCTGTCCACTGCCCTGAAGGAAGCGCTGGAGGCGGTAAAGCCATATTATGACGCGCATCCGGGCAGGGCAGGGATTGCCTGTGCCATGAAGAATGCAGGCGTCGGCGTGGGCCTTCCGGACGATGGCAACGCAACGCTCAAAGTGGAGAACGGAATTCTGGTAATCTATACCTGCGCGTCCGATATCGGACAGGGCGGATATACGGTATTCTGCCAGGACGCTGCTGAAGCGACCGGGCTGTCGAAGTCCCACATACGCATGGGAATCAGCAGCACGGAGAATGCGCCTGATTCCGGCACCACCTCCGGATCCAGGCAGACGCTGGTGACAGGAGAGGCGGTCAGAGGAGCGGCATTCCTGGTCAGAGATGCGATGACGGCAGCGCAGACAGCGGCTGCGATGCTGAAAGAGGAAGGCTGCGCCGCGGACAAGACAGAGCCGTCCGGACTGCGCAGCCGAATCCTCGAGATCCTGAAGCATTCCCCGGGTTGTGTATCCCCGAGGAAAGCCGGCTGTCACAAGGCATCCTACGGGACGGGGCTGGAGTTTGCGCCGGGAACAGATCCGGGACCTTTTGTCAGTCCCAACATGACGGTCAGCGAGGACGGAAGCATCACAGGAGAGGGCTCCGGACTGAACCAGGGTACCTACGGCAGGAAGGGAACCCAGACCTGGATCCAGGGATCTCCTGTCGAGGATCCTGTCGCTGCTTTGAAGCTTCTGGAAGGAATGAGCTTTTCCTACCGTTACTTTGAACCGACCGACAAGCTCGGCGCCGATGTTCCAAACCCGAAGAGCCATATCGCTTACGGGTACGCAGCCTGCTGCGCGATCCTGGACGATGAGGGGAAGGTGACCGATATCTATTCCGCTTATGATGCAGGCAAGGTTGTGAATCCGGTTTCCATTATGGGACAGATCGAGGGTGGTGTGCTGATGGGCATGGGGTATGCCTGTACGGAGGACTTCCCGCTTCAGGACGGAAAGCCGCTTGCGAAGTACGGCAGGCTGGGTCTTCTGCGCGCGCCGCAGATTCCGGATATCCATGCGATCTACGTGGAAAAGGACGAACTGAACGGCGTTTCCTACGGCAGCAAGGGGATCGGGGAAATCACGACCATCCCTGCGGCCCCGGCCATCGCCGGTGCATACTATGCGTATGACGGGGAACTGAGAAACAAGCTGCCGATGGAGCATACTTATTACAGAAAATAGACCATGGCGAAGGCGGGATAACAGTCCGGAAAGCCGGAAAGAAAAAGCCCGTACAAAATCTGCCTGAAAAGGCTGAAAGAGCCTGAAATCAATGGAAACAAGGCCTTGGCACGCTTGACAGAACTAAACAACATGATATGATGAAAATGCGATAAGCTTACAAAAAGTTTGGCACAAAAACATAGTGTGAGTATACCAAAGATCTAAGGAGCATTTCCCATGAATGAACTGGAATTAAGCTGGGTAATCAACAGGATGCCGAAGTCGGATGACAGATACCTGGAGATTATGTCTTTAGAGAATGTGGAGAAGGCGCGTCAGTTCCATAAGAGCTTTCCGCAGTACAGCATCACGGCGATGGCGAACCTCAAAAAGATGGCGGACTATCTGGGGCTTGGCGGCATCTATGTGAAGGACGAAAGGTTCCGCTTCGGCCTGAATGCGTTCAAGGTCCTGGGCGCCTCTTTCGCGATGGGCCGCTACATCGCCCATGAGATGGGAGAGCATGTGACAGACATTACCTACGACGATCTGACCAGTCCGGAGCTGAAAGAAACCTTCGGAACAGCGACCTTCTTTACCGCAACGGACGGCAATCACGGAAGAGGTGTTGCCTGGGCGGCGAGAAGGCTGCACCAGAAGGCAGTCGTCCATATGCCGAAGGGGTCGGCGAAGTCCAGATTTGACAATATCGCAAAGGAAAAAGCGACGGTTACCATCGAGAATCTGAACTATGACGACTGTGTGCGCCTTGCAGCAAAGGAAGCTGCCGAGACAGAACATGGCGTTGTGATTCAGGATACAGCCTGGGAGGGCTATGAGGATATTCCCTCCTGGATCATGCAGGGCTATGGGACAATCTCCCATGAGGCGGCTGAGCAGCTGAGAGAACTCGAGGTGAACCGTCCTACGCATATCTTCATACAGGCAGGCGTCGGCTCCTTTGCCTCTTCCGTGGTCGGGTATTTCACGAACCTGTTCCCGGATCATCCGCCGAAGTTTGTGATCGTGGAGCCGAAGACAGCTGCGTGTCTGTATAAGGGCGCAAAACTCGGAACGGGAGAGCCGCAGATCGTGAAGGGAGACCTGAAGACCATCATGGCAGGACTCGCCTGCGGCGAGCCGAATGTGCTTGGCTGGGATATTCTCAGGAATCACGCGACTGCATTCATCGCTGCCAAGGACTGGGTAGCGGCGAAGGGCATGCGGATGCTTGCCGTGCCGGTCATGGGGGATCCGGCAGTCATTTCCGGTGAATCCGGCGCGGCCACCATGGGTGCCCTGGGGCAGATCATGATGAATGAGGACATGTGGGAACTCAGAGAACTGCTGGGCCTGAACAAAGAGTCCAAAGTTCTGCTGTTTTCAACGGAAGGCAATACCGATCCGGAAGGCTTCCTTCGGGTTGTCTGGGACGGAGCGTTCGGAATCGGCGAATAAACGGCCGGCGTCCGGGCGGCGCTGGCAGCAGGGAATCTGTTGCATCAGACTGTAACGATTCACGTCACATTTACACATCTATTCTGTAAGGAGGAATGGCATGGAACTTGATTATGGGAAGATCAAAGAAGCTGCAGAGGGCTATAAGAAGGAGATGTCCGCATTCCTGCGCGCGATGATATCTCACCCGAGCGAGAGCTGCGAGGAAAAAGACGTCGTCATGTGCATCAAGGAGGAGATGGAGAAGGTCGGCTTCGACAAGGTTGAGATCGACGGACTCGGAAATGTGATCGGCTGGGCCGGTAAGAATGGTGATATCGGGGATGACAAGAAGATCATCGCCATTGACGGACATATCGATACAGTCGGAATCGGAAACCGCGAAAACTGGACCGCAGATCCCTATGAAGGCTGGGAAGACGATGACGTGATTTATGGACGCGGCGGTTCTGACCAGGAAGGCGGAACGGCGTCTGCCGTCTATGCCGTAAAGATCATGAAGGAGATGGACCTGATCCCGGAAGGATATAAGATCATGGTGGTCGGCTCTGTCATGGAAGAAGACTGCGACGGACTGTGCTGGCAGTATATCGTCAACAAGGACAAGATCCGTCCGGAGTTTGTCATTTCCACCGAACCGACAGACGGCGGAATCTACCGCGGTCACAGAGGACGCATGGAGATCCGTGTCGATGTGCACGGTGTGTCCTGCCACGGCAGCGCGCCGGAGCGCGGCGACAACGCCATCTACAAAATGGCGGATATCATCCAGGATGTGCGCGCCCTGAACAATAACGGGTGTACAGAATCAACCGAGATCAAGGGACTGGTGAAGATGCTCGATCCGAAGTTCAATCCGGATCACTATGAGGATGCCAGATTCCTCGGAAGAGGCACCTGCACGGTTTCGCAGATCTTCTACACCTCCCCGAGCCGCTGCGCTGTCGCTGACTCCTGCGCGATCTCAATCGACCGCCGTATGACGGCCGGAGAGACCTGGGACAGCTGCCTGAAGGAGATCGAGGATCTTCCGTCTGTCAAGAAGTACGGCGATGATGTCAAAGTCTCTATGTACATGTACGACCGTCCGGCATGGACCGGAGAAGTCTATGAGACAGAGGCATACTTCCCGACCT
>CAMIVF010000112.1 GCA_946401715.1 uncultured Clostridia bacterium
CGGACGGACAGTTTGTAAAGGCAGGAAATATCCTGTACAGACAGCGCGGAACCCACATTCATCCGGGTGAGAACGTTGGACTTGGAAAGGATGACACTCTGTACGCGAAGGCAGACGGAATTGTCCATTTTTCCAGACTGGGCAAGTATCGCAAGCAGGTCTCCATCATCGTCAGAGAAGAGACCGAGGCTGCTGCTGAGTAATTAGCGTTGGCAGTTGCCTGGAACGTTTTGCTGAGGATCAGGGGGTGTGGGTACAAGTGTATCCGCACCCTTTTCTCAATCAATGAAGGAATTACCATAGGATCTGCTGGCATCAGGGTATCTTATCAGGAAGCTACTGTCTGCCGGGATCTGGAGAAAATATCATGTTTGCTGACAGAGCGAAAATCATCATACGCTCCGGTAAGGGCGGCGACGGACATGTCAGCTTCCGGCGGGAAAAGTTTGTCCCGGACGGAGGGCCTGACGGCGGTGACGGCGGAAGAGGCGGAGACGTGATCTTCGAAGTCGACAACAACACCAATACGCTGATGGCTTACCGGCATCACAGAAAGTTTTCCGCGACAGACGGAGAGGACGGCAGGAAGAAGCGGCAGCACGGTGCGGACGGTGAGGATATCATACTGAAGGTCCCGGAAGGGACGGTGGTAAAGCTTGCCGAAACCGGCGAAGTGATCGCAGACCTGTCGGGCGGCAACAAGCGTCAGATTATCCTGAAGGGAGGCCGCGGCGGCAATGGCAACATGCATTACGCCACCTCCACGATGCAGGCGCCGACCTATGCACAGCCGGGGCAGGACGCCAGGGAGCTGGAGGTTGCGCTTGAGCTGAAGCTGATTGCGGACGTCGGACTGATCGGATATCCGAATGTCGGAAAGTCGACCCTTCTGTCGAGAATTTCCGGCGCGAGACCGAAGATCGCGAATTACCATTTCACAACGCTCGAACCGAATCTGGGTGTGGTGGATCTTGACGGCGAGCACGGCTTTGTCGTCGCGGACATTCCCGGACTGATCGAAGGCGCAAGCCAGGGCGCAGGACTGGGACATGAGTTCCTCCGGCACATTGAGCGCTGCAAGGTGCTTGTACATGTTGTGGACGCGGCGTCTGTGGAAGGCAGGGACCCGGTGGAGGACATCTACAGGATCGACGAAGAGCTGTCCGCCTACAACGTTTCGCTTCAGAAGAAGCCTCAGATCATCGCGGCGAACAAGTGCGATGCCATCTATGAGCCCGGGGCCCAGACAGAAGAGGAGGCCCGGGATGCCGGATACCAGAACCCTGTAGACCTGATCCGCGCAGAGTTTGAACCGAAAGGAATCAAGGTCTGTCCGATCTCGGCAGCGACAGGACAGGGCGTTAAGGAACTTCTGTACGCGGTATGGGAACTGCTTCAGACCGTGCCGGACAAGGTGGAGGTCTTCGCGCAGGAATACTTCCCCGAGGAGCATCTTCCGGACAATACGCTTCCCTTCCGCGTATGGCAGGATGAGGAAGACGCGCATCTGTTCCACGTGGAAGGACCAAAGGTCGAGAAGATGCTGGGCTATACGAATCTGGATTCGGAAAAGGGATTCCGCTTCTTCCAGAATTTCCTGAAAGACACAGGCATTCTGAAGGAACTGAGGAGTCTGGGCGTGGAAGACGGAGATACAGTCAAGCTGTATGAATTACAGTTCGAGTACTATGAATAAATAATCAGGAGGATCATCAGGATGGCAATCACGTACAATCACAGAGCGATTGAAGAGAAGTGGCGCAGAGACTGGGAAGAGCATCCGATCAATGTCGAAGGAGACCGGAAGAAGTATTACTGTCTGGACATGTTCCCGTATCCGTCCGGCAACGGACTGCACGTCGGACACTGGAGAGGCTATGTGATCTCTGATGCCTGGAGCCGTTATAAGATGATGCAGGGCTATTACCTGATTCATCCGATGGGGTGGGATGCATTCGGCCTTCCGGCTGAGAACTATGCCATCAAGACAGGCCAGCACCCGAGAATCTCCACCGATGCGAATATCAAAAACATCAAGAAGCAGATCAAGCAGATTGCAGCCATCTATGACTGGGACCGTGAAGTAGACACGACCGATCCTGATTATTATAAATGGACGCAGTGGATCTTTGTCCAGCTGTTCAAGCATGGACTTGCCTATGAGAAGGAGTATCCGCTCAACTGGTGCCCGTCCTGCAAGGCTGTCCTGGCGAACGAGGAAGTTGTCAATGGCTGCTGCGAACGCTGCGGCAGTGCCGTCACGAAGAAGAACCTGCGCCAGTGGATGCTGAAGATCACTGAATACGCGGACCGTCTTCTGGAAGGACTCGACGGTCTTGACTGGCCGGAGAAGGTCAAGAAGATGCAGACCGACTGGATCGGCAAGAGCTATGGTGCCGAGGTCGATTTCCCCGTCGAAGGAAGGGATGAGAAGATCAAGGTCTATACCACCCGTCCGGATACGCTCTATGGCGCAACCTTCATGGTTCTCAGCCCCGAGCATGAGCTGACGAAGAGCCTTGCAACCGATGAGACCAGGGAGGCTGTGGAGAAATACATCCAGGATGCGGCCAACAAGTCCAACGTGGACCGTATGTCTGTGTCCGACAAGGACAAGACCGGTGTCTTTACCGGATCTTACTGCATCAATCCGATGAATGGCGCAAAGATCCCGATCTGGACTTCCGATTATGTGCTCGCGGATTACGGTACCGGCGCGATCATGTGCGTCCCGGCCCATGATGACAGAGACTTTGCCTTCGCGAAGAAGTTCGATCTTCCCATCATCCAGGTCATTTCCCAGGATGGAAATGAAATCGAAGACATGACGGAGGCGACCACTGCAGTCAGCGGTGTCCTGATCAATTCCGGCGACTGGAACGGCAGAGACTGCGCCGAGATGAAGAGAGAAGCGCCCCATATTGTGGAAGAGATGGGCATCGGCAAGGCGACGGTCAACTATAAGCTGCGTGACTGGGTCTTCTCCAGACAGAGATACTGGGGAGAGCCAATTCCGATCATCCACTGCCCGGACTGCGGCAACGTCCCGGTGCCGGAGGAGGATCTTCCGGTCCTGCTTCCGGATGTGAAGAGCTATGAGCCTACCGATACCGGAGAGTCACCGCTGGCCCATATCGAGGACTGGGTGAACTGCACCTGCCCGAAGTGCGGAAAGAGCGCGAAGAGAGAGACGAACACCATGCCTCAGTGGGCCGGTTCGTCCTGGTATTTCCTGCGCTATGTGGACCCGCACAATGACAAGGAGCTTGTCTCCAGAGAAAAGGCTGACAAGTATCTTCCGGTTGACATGTATATCGGCGGCGTTGAGCATGCGGTTCTTCATCTGCTGTATTCGCGTTTCTGGACAAAGTTCCTGCATGATATCGGAGTTATCGATTTTGATGAGCCGTTTACCAAGCTCTTCAATCAGGGCATGATCACCGGCAAGAACGGCATCAAGATGTCGAAGTCGAAGGGCAATGTCATCAGCCCGGATGATCTTGTTGAGAACTATGGCTGTGACAGCCTGCGTATGTATGAGCTCTTTGTCGGTCCGCCGGAACTGGATGCGGAATGGGACGACAGAGGAATCGACGGTGTCTACCGTTTCCTGTCCAGATTCTACAATCTGGTCATGGAAAATAAGGACAAGAAGGACTTCCAGCCCAGCCGTGAGATGACGCGTGTCCACCATAAGATGATCGATACGATCAGCAAGAGATTCGAGAGCTTCTCTTTGAATACGGTCGTCTCCGGATTCATGGAGTACACGAACGCGCTCGTGAAGCTGAATCAGGCTGAGGGCGGAATCGATACTGCCACCCTGGAGGATGCGGTGCTCATGCTTGCGCCTTTCGCTCCGCACATCGGAGAAGAGCTGTGGAGAGAGCTTGGACATGATGACTCTGTCTTCCATCAGGCATGGCCGGTCTGTGACAAAGAGGCCATGGCGGAGGATGAGATTGAGTATCCGGTCCAGATGATGGGCAAGACGAAGGCAGTCATCCGGATTTCGGTCAATGCATCGAAGGAAGAAGCGCTCGAGGCGGCTAAGAAAGCGCTTGGCGCGAAGCTGGAAGGAAAGAAGATCCTGAAAGAAATCTTCGTCGCAGGTAAGATCATCAATATTGTTGCAAAGTAAAGCAATCCGGCAATAATCAGTAAAGACAACTCTCAGGGGCGCGGTTGAGAACCGCGCCCCTGACTGAAGATGAAAGGATTCTTTGTCTTTTTACTCCACCAGTGTCAGGGAGGAGATATCCGGCCGCGCTGTCATGGAATAGTTCGTATAGTACACCACGAATCCAGGCTTTGCCCCGTTCGGCTTCCTGACCTCCCTGCGCTGCACATAGTCAATTTCAACCTTGTCAGCGTCCCTTAAGCTGGAGTACCAGGCAGCGGCGGAAGCGGCGAGCTCAAAGACATGGTCCGGCAGCTCCTGGCCGTCCTTCCTTCTGGCGATCACATGGGAGCCAGGCGCTTTTTTGGAGTGAAACCACCAGTCGGAGGCGTTGGCGATGCGGAAGGTGAGCTCGTCATTCTGCAGGTTGTTCTTTCCGACATAGATATCATATCCGTCTTCCGTGCGATAGTGCCAGGGACGGGACTTTTCAGGGCGTGACGCGCCCTTCTTTTTTTGCGCTGCCTGCCTGTGAATGAACCCGGACTGTGCCAGCTCCTCGCGAATCTGGTTCAGGTCCGCTTCGCTGACAGCCTGGTCCAGAAACGTTTTGATGGATTCCAGCTGCTGTACGTCTGCCCGGGTCTGGGACACCAGCTCGCTCAGCGCATCGCAGGTGCGCTTCAGCTTCTCGTATTTTTCATAGTAGCGCTGTGCATTTTCGGAAGCGGTCTTATTCGGATCCAGCGTGATCTTTACTTCCTTATCATTGTCATAATAGTTCGGGACGGTTGCACTGGAAGCGCCGGGCTCGATCCTGTACTGCCAGGTATGCAGCAGCTCGCCATAGAGACGGAACTGGTCCCTTTTCCCGGTGTCTTTGAGCTGGCGGCTCTGCAGATCGAGCTTTTTTGATTCGCGCTCGAGCATGGTATTTACCAGATGCCGCAGGTCCGAACTCTTCTGGCGGATGCGGGTGACATCGTTCTTCCTGGCATAATAGGTCTCCAGAACTTCAGAAACGGTGCCGTACCTTTCCGCGTTCAGTTCGCGGTACAGGTCAAGCGGAACGGAAGCAAACTCCACCGGCACCCCGTCCGTGTCATAGATGATGTTCGGGGTAAAGCTTTCCTCCCGGACATCCTCCATCAGCTGCAGGAAGATCCGGCACAGGTGAAGCTGCTCGTCTGAGGAAAAATCCTTCGCGCTCTGGTCACTGTCAAGGCCCGCCCTGCAGCACAGCTCCTGTGCGATGACGGGACTGATCCCCGTAAATGACATGTAGACAGCCTTGTACAGAGGCAGCGGTCTGGAGAA
The DNA here is from genome assembly GCA_946401715.1 of uncultured Clostridia bacterium. GTDB lineage: Bacteria > Bacillota > Clostridia > Lachnospirales > Lachnospiraceae > Porcincola. The sequence goes on from CAMIVF010000112.1 coordinate 5,438, forward strand.
CACTGTGCTGATAAAGGCATCCTGGCCTGCGCCAAGCGGATCCAGCTTTTCCTGTGTGACAGGGATAAAGTATTCTCTGCCGGGAAGCACCTCACGCACCGAAGAGGTCTGCGCGGAGATATGCTTGAGGGAATCAATGATCATCCCTTTGTCATCGCAGAAGATCAGATTCGAATGCTTCCCCATCAGTTCCAGGATCAGGTCTTTCTTTTTCAGGTCTCCCATTTCGTCATAGTGTTCAATTTCAAAATGGATGATCCGCTCCAGAGAAGGCTGCCAGACACGCAGAATCTTTCCGCTGCCGATGTGCTTGCGCAGAAGCATGCAGAAATTCGGCGCTTTCATCGGACTGAGCTTGTTTTTGTCCGTGAAATAGATGAGCGGAAGAGAAGCGGAGGCTGACATCAGGATCCGCCTGGTTCCCTGCAGCGTCTTCACAGTCAGCATGATCTCATCCACTTCCGGCTGTGCTATTTTCTGAATCCGGGCGCCCTGCAAAGAGGCATTCATCTCGGAGACAATATTCGCAACGGTAATTCCATCCAGAGCCATGGGTGTATATTCCTTTCTGAACCACTGTGTTACTGTTCACGGCCCCGCCGCCAGGCCGCCGGCGAAGAGCCCCGTGAGACCGATTATACCACATTGACTTTGTTTTCATGCTTGGCATATAATGTTTTCTGTATCATTATGTGTAATTGTGCTGAAAGGTTGCTGACATGATCAAAAGCATGACTGGTTTCGGCCGCGGAGAGTACTCATCTGAGACGCTGAAGTTCACGGTTGAGATGAAGAGTGTGAATCATCGCTATCTTGACTCGAACGTCCGGATTCCGAAGGAATACGCGTTCCTGGATACTTCCGTCCGTTCCGAACTGAAGAAATATCTGGGAAGAGGAAAGATCGATGTCTTCGTCACCTACGAGGTGATCGGGGAAGCAGAGTATGATCTGCAGTTTAACGAGCATCTCGCACAGGAATACGTGGACGCCTACGCCAGGATGGCAGAGCGTTTCCATCTGACCAATGACCTCACTGCCGCGAGGCTGGGCGACCAGCCTGAGATTTTCCGCCTGAAGCAGGATGCCATGGATGAAGACCAGGTCTGGGGCGTACTGAAGGCAGCGCTTGACAAAGCGCTTGAGATGCTGGTGGAGACAAGGACGAGAGAGGGCTCCAACCTGAAGACGGACCTGATGGATAAGCTCAGCCGGATGGAATCTCTGGTCGGCCTTGTGGAAACGCGTTATCCGGAGATCATCAACGCGTATGAGCAGCGTCTGAAAGAGAAGATTGCCACCCTGCTGGAGGACAGCCAGATTGACGAGAGCAGGCTGGCGGCTGAAGTGGTTCTGTTTGCCGATAAGCTGGCAACGGACGAAGAGACCGTCAGGCTCAGAAGCCATATTGACACCATGCGCAGAGAACTCGCGAAGGGAGACGATATCGGCCGGAAGCTGGATTTCATCGCACAGGAGATGAACCGTGAGGCGAATACCATCCTTTCCAAGGCAAACGATCTCGACACAAGCAATTACGCGATTGATCTCAAGACGCTCATTGAGAAGATCCGCGAGCAGGTACAGAATATTGAATAGTCAGTTTATCAATGTCGGTTTCGGAAACCTGGTCAATTCCGATAAGATTATCTCTATCGTCAGCCCGGACGCAGCGCCGATCAAACGGCTTGTACAGCGTGCCAGAGAGCAGGACAAGGTGGTTGACGCGACTGCAGGCAGGAAGACGAAGGCTGTGATTGTGTGTGAGAATGACAGGATTGTTTTGTCAAGCCTGGTTCCGGATACGATCGGAAGAAGGCTTGGAGGAGCGCCCGCTCTGATCGGGCAGGGAGGCTGAGTGATGAAGACGAGAGGAAGCCTGATTGTTCTTTCCGGTTTTGCCGGTGTCGGCAAGGGGACGGTTCTGAAAGCGCTGTTTGAAACGCATGAGGGATACGCTTATTCCGTCTCTGCGACCACCCGGTCCCCGCGTCCCGGTGAGGTGGACGGCGTTCATTATTTTTTCATTTCGAAAGAACGCTTTGAAGAGATGATCGAGCAGGATGAACTGCTGGAACATGCTTCATACGTCGGGAACTATTACGGTACCCCGAAGGCGTACGTGGAAGAAAAGCTGGAGCAGGGATTTGATGTCATCCTGGAGATCGAAGTACAGGGTGCACTGCACGTGAAGGAAAAAGAGCCGGATGCCATTCTGATCTACATGCTTCCGCCCGGAGCCGATACCCTCTATCAGAGGCTCTCGGGAAGAGGAACCGAGACAGAAGAGGTCATCAGGAAGCGAATGCTTCGTGCCTCGGAGGAGGCAGAATACCTTGTGAATTATGATTATATCATTGTCAATTATGACATTGATGACTGTGCCGCGAATCTGCATACACTGATCCGCGCACAGCGGCAGCGGGTAAAGAGCAATTCCGCCTTTATCCGGAAACTGCAGAAAGAACTTGTAGACTTTGCAAAAAAGGAGTGTTAACCAATATGCTGCATCCGTCTTATACCGAATTAATGAAGATTATCAACAAGGATTCCGAGGATGATACCCCGGTGATCAATTCCCGTTATTCGATCGTCATGGCGACCGCCAAGC
>CAMIVF010000113.1 GCA_946401715.1 uncultured Clostridia bacterium
TTGCCAGGAAGAGATCAAACTGATCTACACGCTGGTAAAGCCGAAGTATGCGATTCCGGTTCACGGGGAATACCGGCACAGGATCGCGCAGGCGAAGATAGCGTCTTATCTGGGGTATGATTCCAGGCATATCTTCATGCTTTCGAGCGGAGACGTGCTGGAGCTCTCCGACGCGGCGGAATATGACGCCGAAGTAACAGGGCACGTGCCGTGCGGCGGCATCCTGGTGGACGGCCTTGGTGTCGGAGACGTCGGAAACATCGTCCTGAAGGACCGCCAGAGGCTGGCAGAGGACGGAATCATCATCGTCGTGCTTGCGGTAGACCAGGAAGGACAGGTGGTGTCCGGACCGGATATCGTCTCCAGGGGATTCGTCTATGTACGGGAATCCGAGGAGCTGATGGACGAGGCTTCGGAAGTCGTGTACGAAGCGATTGAAGAAGCGGTCGGGAACCGGGGAAGCGACTGGTCGCGCATCAAGAATGCGATCCGCGATGACCTGGGCGACTTTCTGTGGAAGAGGACGAAGAGAAGGCCGATGATTCTTCCGATTCTGATGGAGACCGAATAGAGATTGGCATGTGCCGACAGTTGAGGAGCCGGATATGGACAATGAGATCAGGCACAGGCTCGAAGCGCTGGTCAGGGCGATCGGCGCCAGCGAGGAATACCGGACGTATGAGGAGGCCAGGCACCGGCTTGACCTGGAGCCGGAGAAGAAAAAGAGAGCCAACGATTTTCGCAGGAAAAACTTCCAGTTTCAGAATTCCGAAGAGGGTATGTCAGCGCAGGCCCAGATGGCAATGTACCATGAACGGGAGGCACTGAGGCGCGATCCGCTGATTGACGAGTACCTGAAGGCAGAACTGGTTTTGTGCAGGCTGCTGCGCCAGGTCAGCCTTGGCATCATGGAGGCAGTGGATCTGGATCTGGATTCCATGGAGGATATCCTGAGCTGAGATACAGAGTGACAGGATTTGATTTACAGCCCCTCCCCGGCAGGCTGTGAACCACAACGTGAGGATAAACACATGCACAGACAAGGGGCGCTGCCGGAGCTTCTGATTCCGGCGTCCTCCCTGGAGACGCTGAAGGTTGCCGTACATTACGGCGCGGACGCGGTCTATATCGGAGGGGAGGCCTTCTCGCTGCGCGCGAAGGCGATCAATTTCACGCAGGAGGACATGCGGCAGGGAGTGGCCCTGGCGCACGAACATGGCGTGAAGGTCTATGTGACCGTGAATATTCTGGCGCACAACGAGGACCTGGAGGAGGCTGACGATTATCTTGCCTTTCTGGCGCAGCTTCAGCCGGATGCCCTGCTGGTGGCGGATCCGGGGCTTTTTGTCCGCACCAGGCGGATCTGTCCGGATGTTCCGATTCATATTTCCACACAGGCAAACAATGTCAACTATGAGACCTTTCTGTTCTGGCACTCGCTCGGGGCGGAGCGGGTCGTATGCGGCAGAGAGCTGAGCCTTTCCGAGATCGCGCAGATCCGGGCGCGGATTCCGGACAGTCTGGAGATTGAGGCCTTTGTCCATGGCGCCATGTGTATCTCCTATTCCGGCCGCTGCCTGCTGTCAAACTTTTTTACGGGCAGAGACGCCAACCGCGGCGCGTGTACGCATCCCTGCCGCTGGCAGTACCACATCGCGGAGGGGACGGAGCCTTCCGTTTCAGACGGCATGCATCAGGCCAATGACGCACCGGATCCCGGCATGCTGACATGGATCGAAGAGGAGTCGCGGCCGGGCGAGCGGATCCCGGTCTATGAAAATGAGCGGGGCACCTTTCTGTTCAATTCGAAGGATCTGTGCATGATTGAGCATATTCCGGATATGATCGATGCGGGAATAGACAGCCTGAAGATCGAGGGCCGCATGAAGAACGCCCTCTATGTGTCGACAACAGCCCGCACGTACCGGAAGGCGCTGGACAATCTTGCCCGGGGCCGCGATGCATATGAGGCCGGTATGGACTGGTATCACCGGCAGATCCGTGACTGTACGTTCCGGCCGTTTACGACAGGGTTCTTCTATCATAAGCCGGGAGGCGACGCGCAGATCTATGACAGCAATACCTATGAGAAAACGTGCACCTACCTGGGCTGTGTGCAGGATGTCGTACGGATCGGGACTCATCAGTATATCGAGATTATTCAGAAGAATAAGTTCTCCGTCGGCGAGAGCGCGGAGCTGATGCATCCGGACGGAAGCGATACGGGATTTGAGATCGTGGAGATTCTTGATGAAGAAGGGAAGCAGATGCAAAGCGCACCTCACCCGCAGCAGAAGCTGTATGTCAGATATGAAGGAGCCGCGGACCGGTATGACATTATCAGGCGCCGCGACACGAAAGCATAGTTCTTAGCCCCGACCTGGGATCTGGCCGGACGATTCGGTTATGACTGAACCGTCCGGCGCGCATTTGCCTGTCACTGGACAGCCTCGTCCTCCAGGCTGACCGGCCGTTCAATATTCCGGATCACATCGTACTGATCCAGGAAACCTGTGTAGAGGCTCTGGTATTCTTCCTCGGTTAATTCCCTGGCTTTCAGAGAATGAACATGGTAATCCGGGTCCGACTGATGGGCTCTGCGTACCTGTCCGGTAATCGCGACGCAGTGGGAAGCGATCCGGTCTATGCTGGCGAGAAGATCGTTGTAGGCGGTACCCTGCTCCATGGTGCATTCTCCGCGGCGCAGACGCCCGATGTGGCGTGCGCGGAGAATCTCGCACAGGGAGGCGATCGCAGCGCGGAAAGGCTTGATTGCCAGGGCTGCTTCCGGATTCGATTCCTGATAGGACAGAACCGTGCGGTTTACAATGTCACGCTCCGCTTCGATCAGCACATTCAGGTCGTGCATGGCTGCGTCGGAAAACCGGATATTCTGATCAAAGAGTTCTTTCGTGACATGCGCAATTCTTGAAGCGTAGTCACCGATTCTTTCCAGATCACCGATGACGCGCAGATCCGATGTCAGTTCCCTGGTCTGCCGCGAATTCATCTCGCTCTTGGTCAGCACAACCAGGTAGGCACCGAGCTTGGATTCATATTTATCGATCAAATCTTCCTTTCGCTGCACCTTTTCAAACCTTCTGTCAGAAAACTCATGAATCAGATTCAGAGAACGTCCGACATTCTTCCTGACTTTCCGGGACATGCCGTCGATGACGCGGCGGCACTGCTCCAGCGCGATCGCGGGCGAAGAGAGCAGTCTTTCGTCCAGAAGGTCGAAGTCTGCGCTGTCGCGGATATCCTCCAGGTCTTCTTCGGAATCGCGGATGATTCTGCAGGTAAACCGTTCGATCGCCTTGATGAAAGGAAGCAGGATAAAACCGGGGATGATTCGGATGACGGAGTTCCACATCGCGATGATGACAGGACCCACGGTCATTTCCAGGAAGGAAAAATGCACAAAGGCATTGATCGAATAGAAACCGATGCTCCACACAATCATGCCGAAGACATTGATCAGAAGATAGACAATCGCGCTTCGCTGGCCGTTCTTGTTCGCACCGATTGCGGAGAGAAGAACCGGACAGGAGGCGCCGATGCCGATACCCAGAATCACGGGAAAGGCGGTTGAAAATGCCATCACGCCTGTCACGGACAGGGCCTGCAGAATACCAATCGCGGCGGAAGCGCTCTGCAGGATGGCCGTCATGACGATTCCGAGCAGAATACCCAGGAAGGGGTTGGAGAACATGGTGAGCGCGCCGATAAAGCCCTTGCTTTCCCGCAGCGGGGAAACCGCAGCGCTCATCATCTGCATGCCGGTCATCAGGATGGCGAATCCGAGCAGAATATCGCCGAGATGCTTCTGTGCGGACCGTTTGGAGAGCATTCGAAGCAGCGTGCCCGCGATGGCTGCGACCGCAGCAATGGTAGCAGAAGACAGCAGCCTGGTAATGCCTCCTGCCCCTTCTATGTAAGACAGGCAGAGGATCCAGCCGGTGATGCTGGTGCCGATGTTGGCTCCGATAATGATGCCGATTGCCTGAAAGAGGGTGATCATGCCTGAATTGACGAAGCCGACCACCATGACGGTTGTCGCGGAGGAAGACTGTATGACAGAGGTCACGCCTGCACCGAGAAGCAGTCCCTTGAGGGGCGTGTTGGTGACGCGGTACAGGAAGGATTCCAGCTTGTCGCCGGCGACACGTTTCAAGCCCTCTCCCATCAGAGACATGCCATACATAAACAATGCCACGCCGCAGAGAAGGCTCAGTATCATTACCACTGTGTTCATATGCTTACTCCCGGATGATTCTGCCGGTCAGGCAGATAAGACTTCTGATTGATGCCACACAGATTTTAGCATCCTTCCGGACGGTTTTCTACGGCTGAATTGATCAGAAGCACCTTGTCTGCGGGATAAACCGCACTGAAAAAGGGCGCATGGAGTGCCTGAGATGTCTGCGGAAGGGACGTGCTGCGGGGCAAACTTGGCAGAATGCACATTTTCTGATAAAATTGATAACGAATAATTGTGAATATGTTTGCTGGAAGACATAGAAAGGAGGATATGTATGGGTGTTTTGAACAGACTTCTTTCCGAATGCATCAGGGATGTTGATCAACTGAATGGTTATCTGAGGCTGGAACCGGAGGAGGCGGAAAGGATCGGTGAAATCTCTGAACGGTATCCGTTTTGCGTTCCGCCTTATTATCTTGGCCTGATTGACCCGGACGATCCGGATGACCCGGTCCGGAAGATCTGCATTCCGGGACCGCAGGAGCTTTCCGGTACCGGTATGGAAGATACGAGCGGTGAGGGGGACAATACCGTGATCCGCGGGATGCAGCATAAGTACCGCCAGACAGCCCTGATCCTGACGACGAATCAGTGTTCGATGTACTGCAGGTTCTGCTTCCGGAAGAGAATGGTGGGTTATTCGGAGCATGAGACGGCGGAGCATATTCATCAGATGGCGGAGTATGTCGGACAGCACACAGAGATCAATAACGTGCTTCTGTCCGGCGGGGATGCCCTGATCAATTCCAACGAAGTGATCAGAATGTATCTGGATACCTTCTCACAGATTCCGAGCCTGGACTTTATCCGGATCGGGACCAGGACACCGGTGGTTCTTCCGATGCGGATCTATGAGGACGAGGAACTCCTGGAGATCCTGAAGGAGTATAATCAGAAGAAACAGATCCTGATCGTGACGCATTTCAATCATCCGCATGAGATTACGGAGCAGGCGAAGAAGGCGGTTCAGGTCCTGATGGGCTGCGGCTGTGTCGTGCGGAACCAGACGGTCCTGCTGAAGGGCGTCAATGATGATCCGAAGACTCTGGCGGTTCTTTTGAACCAGCTGGTTTCGATCGGCGTCATTCCTTATTATGTATTTCAGTGCAGGCCTGCGAGAGGCGCGCTCGATGAATTCCAGATTCCGATCCGCCGCGGCGCGGCCATCCTGGATGAGGCAAGGAAGCTGATGAACGGACAGGCGAAGAGCATCCACTACTGTATGTCGCATGTGACGGGAAAGATTGAGATTCTCGGCGTCATGGAGGATGGGAAAGTCCTGTTCAAGTATCATCAGGCAAAGTATGAAAAGGACAGCTCGCGCATCTTCCTTCAGGAGATCGCCGAGGATCAGTGCTGGCTGTAAGAAGATGACCTGCCGGCTGCATGCAGACTGCGGCATGCGCGGCAGGAAACGGAAGGAGAGAAGCATGACTGAAAAGAAGGCCAGAATCAGCATTGACCGGGAGATCGAGGTTTCCGTGGTTGACGAGAGAATCTATTCGTCGTTTATCGAGCATCTGGGACGCGCGGTTTACGAGGGCATCTATCAGAAAGGCCTTCCGGTTTCGGATGAAGACGGTCTGCGGGAGGATACGATCCGGCTGGTTCGGGAGATCGGCGTCCCGCTGGTCCGTTATCCGGGCGGGAACTTTGTCTCCGGGTTCAACTGGGAAGACTCTGTCGGTCCGGCTGAGCTTCGTCCGCACCGGATCGATCCTGCATGGGGCGTGATCGAGACCAATGAATTCGGCCTGCATGAGTTCATGAACTGGACGAAGAAGGCGGGTACGAAACCCATGTACGCCATCAACCTCGGGACGCGCGGGATTGAAGCGGCCAGGGCCATCGTGGAGTACTGCAATGTGAAGGGCGGCTCTTATTACAGCGATCTGCGCAGGAAAAACGGCGCAGAGGATCCCTTTGACATCCGGCTCTGGTGCCTGGGCAATGAGATGGACGGTCCATGGCAGATGGGACACAAGACAGCGACGGAATACGGACGCCTGGCGGCGGAAGCCGGACGCATCATGAAGATGGTGGATCCCTCCATCGAGTGTGTCGCGTGCGGATCGTCAGGAAGCGGAATGCCTACATTTCCATCCTGGGAAGCAGAAGTCCTGATGCAGTCCTATGACACGACAGACTATCTGAGCCTGCACACCTATTATGGAAACAGAGACAACAACACGCCCGATTTCCTGGCTTCCAACATAGACATGGATCAGTTTATCCGTTCTGTCGTCGCAGTCTGTGACTATGTGAAGGCTGTGAAGCGCACGGATAAGCAGATCAACCTGAGCTTTGACGAGTGGAATGTCTGGTACCATTCGGAGGAGGCAGACAAGAAACTGGAGAAGTGGGTACAGCATCCGCACCAGCTGGAAGACATCTATAACTTTGAGGATGCGCTGCTGGTGGGCAGCATGCTGATTACGCTGCTGCGCCACGCAGACCGCGTGAAGATCGCGTGCCTGGCGCAGCTGGTCAATGTCATCGCCCCGATCATGACGTCGGACACCGGCGCGTGGAGGCAGACCATCTTCTATCCGTACATGCACGCGAGCACCATGGGACGAGGCGTTGTCCTGAACACAGCGGTTAAGGTCGATACGTATGAATCCCGCCATGGAGATGCCCCGTACATCGACGCGGTGGTGATCAAGGATGAGGAGAATCAGACGCTGACCGTCTTTGCGGTCAACAAGGATCTGGAGCATCCTTATGAAGTGACGATGGACGTCAGACAATTTGAAGGATATACCGTGAAGGAGCATATCCTCATGACCCATGAAGACGTCAAGGCAGTGAACACCGAGCAGGATCCAGGCCGCGTCGCCCCGGTGACGGTCCATACCGACACGATCGACGCAGGGACACTCACGATGCATCTGCCCGCCAAAAGCTGGAACGTGATACAACTCAGTTAACATTCACGGGCGATCTGAGTATGAAGACAGCCTCGTCAAGCCCGTTAGGGCTTGAAAGAGGCTGTCTTCATGGTCAGATCACGCCCGCGAAGCGGGAACTGCCCCACAACCGCAAACAGAAGCTGCGCCAGCAGCGTCAGACACGCAAAGCGTGGCTGGTTTGCGGTCTGCAGGGGGCAGTTCCCGTGAATGTAATATATATATTACTTCTTCAACTGCACAATCGTAACGCCGGCGTCGCCTTCTCCGTACTGGCCAAGACGGAAGGAGGCGACCCTTTTCTGTCTGCGCAGATAATCGTGAACCCCCTTGCGCAGGGCGCCGGTTCCCTTGCCGTGTACGATCCGGACCGTTTCCAGATGTGCCATGCAGGCATCGTCCAGATATTTGTCCAGGGCGGACACGGCTTCATCTACCGTCATACCCAGCAGGTTGATCTCGGTGGAGACGGCGGCGGACTTGGCCATGCTGACTCTGCCGGAGCCGGAGCGCTGCAGGCCCGGGGCACGGATGGTCACCTCATCGACAAGCTCGAGGTCTTTCACGTTGACCTGGGAATTCAGGATGCCCATGCGCACCTTCAGGTTGCCCTTCTGGTCAGGCCGCGTCATCACGGTTCCCTTCAGATTCATGGACTTCACAAATACGGTGTCGCCTGTCTTGAGCTTCGCCGGGTCGACACTGCGCCGCTTCTCCTCGAGAGGCGCTGCATCACCCTCCCTGGCAGCGGTCTTCTTATCAAGAGAATTCATCTTTTCACGCAGACGGGTCCGCTCACGTTCCATCTCCCGCGCTTTGTTCGCTTCGCCGCCGTAGCGGTTGTAATTGCGGATGGTCTCGTC
>CAMIVF010000114.1 GCA_946401715.1 uncultured Clostridia bacterium
GGGAAATTACAAGAGTCCGGCCGACTTAGCCTTTACAGTATCACACAAAATGAGGATATTAATCGAAACAACCCGTTTCCGGCCGAGGAGCATATTATATGAAGTGGTCTGAAAAATGCATCATGGAGCTGACGCACCGCAATCTGTTCGAGAACGATGATCATCGTACACGCTTCAAGGATCTTCTGGACTGCTACTGCGACGCTCCGTTCTTTACCAAGGGCCTGTGCAAGTGCATGTACCTGTCTTCGTGGAACCAGAAACAGTTTGCCTTGATTCTGGATGTCCTCAACGAGATGGTTCTGGACCGCGGCAACGCTCTGGATCTGATGAAGGATAACGGTATGGTTCTGGAGCAGACCGCAAGAAACGAGGGAGATTGTTCCACTGCCGCGATTCTGGAAGCCTCCAAAGCACTTCTCGATGATAACCCCTACGACCGCAGCCTTCTGAAGGATCTCGAGATCAGTGATCCCGAGACAGCTTACTGTATCAAGCGCGGTCTCCTCGCGGCGCAGTGTATCGACGATCTCCCGCCTGTTCACCCTGACGCTGTTCTGATCTAGATTTCAATTTCACTTCCAGGGATCAATCAGAACCTTCATGCTCTCTTCCGTCATGCTTGTCTCAAGCGCAGTGCGATACTCATCCAGCCCAAACACATGGCTGAACACCCTGTCCCACGGAAATCTGTCCTTCTCACGCAGCATCATCTCCATCACGGTCTGATAGCAGTTGTGCGTATGGTTGGTCATGCCGATAATCCGGAGATTGTTCGCGCAGATCTCATGGACATTCACATTCGTCCCGCCGCAGTCCACGAAGTTACCCGGCTCCAGATACATGCCCGCCTTGCGCAGATAGCGCAGTCCTTCCGGGAACACCTCCGGCCTGCCGACGCACTCCACCACCACGTCCGCACCGCGGCCGCCCGGCGTGAATGCCTTAATCTGTCCGATCCGTTCCTCCGGTGTTGTTTTCTTCACATTGATGGTCAGATCCGCGCCCATCGCACGGGCGATGTCCAGCTTATAATCTGATATGTCTGTCGCGATAATCCGTCCCGCGCCAAGCATCCGGGCCATGGCAATATGCGCAATGCCAAGCGGGCCGGCGCCCTGGACCACCACAGTATTCCCGAAGTTGAATCCCTCCATGGAAAACCCGCTGAACTCCCGGGCTTTCTCCAGCGTGTACGCAACGCACATCACCTCCGTGAACGCAGCCATCTCATCCGGAAGGCCGTCCGGCACTTTGTAGGCACGTGTGCCGGGCTCCAGATAGATATACTGGGCAAAGCCGCCGTACAGATGGTTTCCGTCCTCACAGGAGCGCATATTGCCGTAACTGAACTGCAGGTGTTCGCACCATGGATAGTTTGGAATGTTCTTACAGTACCAACAGGTGCCGCAGACTACGTCAGGGCAGATGGTGATGCGGTCTCCAACGCGAAGAATATCGCCGTCAAAGGACAGCTTTCGCGATGCTTCTTCATCGATCTGAACAATCTCCAGCACGACCTCATGGCCCTGGATGATCGGAAACGGGAGATCGATCTCGTTCTCCGTTCCCTTGTACTGTACCGATTCTCCCCGGAAGGAATGCTTGTCAGTCCCGCAGATTCCTGCCTTCAGAACCTTGCAGATCGCCGCACCCTTTCCCAGCTTCGGCATGTCGAATTCTCTGATCTGCGTAACACCTGGTGCCGCAAGTACGCCTGCTTTCACTTTCTGTGTCATACGTTCCCCTTTCTTTTCGCGCAGCGCAGATGCAAGTCTGCCTCCGGCAGACTTATGCCCGGATAAGCGGCGGCTTCAGCCGCCTTCCCGTGCATGCACATCACCGCCCGAATCCTGCTCACTTTACTCTGACCTTCTTCACCTTGCTCCATTTTGATACGCCGCCGCTTCCTGTATAACGGACCCGGACGTAATAAACCGTCTTCTTTCGCGGAAGCGTCACCGTCGTCTTTGTTTTCTTTTTCGGGACGGTCTTTGTGACAGCGTCCCTGAATGATTTGTCAAAAGCATACTGCACCTGTATGGAGCTGATCTTTTTCAGGTATTTCCGGTTCTTTCCCTTCAGCTTCTTCCAGGATACCCTGACCCGGTTCTTCTTCACCTTCGCCTTCACACCGGAAGGCGTCTTCTTGACCGTCCACTTTTCCTTTGCAAGAAAGCGCTTTTCGATATGCTTTCCGTCACGCGCGCAGACACGCACTTCCGTTCCCCTGCCGTACATGTAAGAATTGCCAGAATGATGAACCAGTTTTTCAGTCTCTTCATCACCACATTCCTCTTCCGTTTTCCTGATCCGGGACCTCCATGTCTGTCACGGTCATCTCACTTCATTTTAACACGGTCCGCTTCCCAGATCAGTTCTTCCAGTGTCAGATACAGGTGCTCAGGCTCCACCGGCTTCGACAGATGCGCGTTCATGCCAACCTGCAGCGAACGCTGTACATCTTCGTCAAATGCATTTGCCGTCAGAGCTATGATCGGAATGCTCTTTGCGTCAGGTCTGTCCAGCTTACGGATCGCTGCAGCCGCTTCCAGTCCATCCATCTCAGGCATGCGGACATCCATCAGAATCGCGTCATAGTAGCCGGCCGGGCTTTTTTCAAACATCTCCAGCACAATCCTGCCGTTTTCCGCATGATCGATCTCCGCCTCCCGCATCAGGATAATCCTCTTCATGATCTCAGCATTGATCAGGATATCCTCCGCCATCAGAATATGCCTGCCCTTCAGTTCTGCGCGCTCCTTTTCCTTAAGCAGGCTCATATTGTTCTTCCGCGCGATCCGCTCGAATTCGTCGATCACATTGGACGCAAACAAAGGCTTGGCCAGAAAGCTGTCTACACCGACATGCAGCGCCTCATCCATAATCTCATCCCAGTTGAAGGAAGTGAGAATGATGACTATGGTTTCACTGTCAAACCGCTTCCGGATCTCCCTGGCCACATCAAGGCCGTCCATCTGCGGCATCTTCCAGTCCAGCAGGACCAGATTGTAGGGCTCATGCTTGGTATGCTGTACATCCAAAAGGTGCAGCGCTTCCTGCCCGCTGTGGCAGGTATCTGCCTTGATGCCGGCTTCGCCCAGCACAATCCGCGCATGCTCTGCTGCGATTTCCTCGTCATCCACAACAAGAATGCGCATGTCCTTTGGCTGGATATAACTTGTGACCGGCCCCTTGTGATCACTGTTTGTCAGCGTGACGACCACAGTAAACTCTGTTCCTTTTCCTTTCTCCGAGTCAACCAGGATTTTTCCGTTCATCAGTTCGACGATATTTTTCGTGATGGCCATGCCCAGACCGGTGCTGCCGTACTTGTTGTTCCGGCTGCTGTCCTCCTGGGCGAAGGTATCATAAATCTTCGGAATAAAAGCCTGGTCCATGCCGATGCCGGTATCTTTCACGACAAACTTCACGGTGGAATGATCGCCGTATACAGCGGTACGTTCCACCGTCAGTGTGACACTGCCCGGTGCGTCCGTAAACTTGATCGCATTGGAAAGAATGTTGATCAGCACCTGCTTCAGCTTCATATCGTCCCCGATATAATAATCACTGACACCGCCGATGACCACGCACTCATAGTGAAGCCCCTTCTCACTGCACTGTGACATGACCATCGTGTTAATCTGCTCCAGCATATGCCGGAAGGAAAACTCCTCCTTCCGGATCACAAGACGTCCGGACTCGATCCGGCTCATGTCCAGAATGTCGTTGATCAGCCCCAGCAGATGCCGCGCGCTGCTCCCGATCTTCTCCAGGTATTCCCGTGTCTCTTCCGGAAGAGAATCATTCTGCAAAGCCAGGCTGTCCAGCCCGATAATGGCATTCATGGGTGTGCGGATCTCATGGCTCATGTTGGACAGAAACGTCGTCTTGGCCTTGTTCGCCTGCTCCGCCGCGTCCAGCGCTTCGCTCAGGGCATGGTTTTTCGCCATCGAATCCCGCATCTCCTCATCAATATTGGAGAAGCCCATACCGACAGCGTGGACAATATGGTCATCACGGTCACTGGGGTGGCGCACACCCGCCATGCGCAGCATTTCGTAATACTCCACACCATTTCTTACCGCCAGGTACCGGTAGGCAATGATACTCCGCTCGGCGAGCGCAGCCCGGACATTATCAGGATCAACAAACTGCAGGAAGCCTTCCCTGTACTCCTTGTCAACATAGAGGCGGCAATACTCAACGATCCTTGCATGATACGGAAAATGCACGCCCTCCGGCGTCTGTCCTGGATCATTGGGATCGGCCCGGTAGCATACCGCATCGTCCGCGTCGATGTCCACATGATAGACGCTGCGGTAATCAGAAGCCATGGCAGTAATCATACTGTCCAGTTCTTTCTTCAGCCTCTCCTGCCGCTGCAGCTCCTCCTGCAGGGCAGCCCTTTTTTCCTTTTCCCTCTGTTTTTCGGCAGTCCCCTGTTCCTGCAGCGCATGCTTTTCCGTAATATCGGAAATGAATACGACATAGACGCCGCCGTATGCTTCCGTCTGCGCATAGTGACCATAGTCATCCACCCAGCGCACATCGCCGTTTTTCTGTATGATGCGGTATTCCGCATAATCCATCTGCTCCCCGCCGGCATCAATCTGTGTCACGATGGAACCCGATATCTTCTCATAATCTTCCGGATGCACCATTCCCCGGAAAGTAAACCCGGTAAACGCCTTGAATTCCTCCAGATCAGCACAGCCGAAAATCCGGAACACTGCTTTGTTTGCATAGATCAGCTCTTCCGGCTTTTCCGCTTTATAGATAAAAAAGCCGCCTGGCATGTGTCCCCCGATTTCTTCGATGACACCGAGCGTCTGTTCATTTAGCTCTAATCGATTCGTAGACATACTGAAGCAAATCCTCCTGTCCCATGACTGCTGTAATACGAACTGATTACCGGCCTTTCCTCTCCGATGGCCATCAGAAGAATCATCCCGACCAGGATGACGGCCGCAAAACCTGTCATGATAATTCAGATGGTTTTATTATATGATGTAAAGGTCAAAAGCCCTGAAGCCGAGGCAAGCTTGCTTGCCGGAGGCGAAAGGGGTGTTGACCCCAACATCATTATATCGGAAGTCAGGCGAAGGCGCTACACCTACATCATCTCCGATGCGCAGAAGAAAGAGGGGCTGCCGCGTTCATGCGGCTGCCCCTCGATACAATCATTTTACTGTCATTCGGTTCGGATTATCTCTGTACCAGGCTGACCTTTTCCAGGCCTTCTGCCGGAAGCTGCTGTGTCTTTGCGGGAAGCAGGAGGCCTTCCTCCTGTTCTTCCTCAGACAAGGCGACATACTCCAGCGCGGACAGAGCCAGATTCAGCAGATCTTCCATCAGTTGTTCCTGACCGGCAGTTTCTGACTTCTTTTCGGCTTCTCCGCTTTGATCCGGGCGAACCGCCTCCCTGGCTGCCATCGCCATATCGAACAATGACTCCCACTGTTCCGGGGTAAGACTGCTGACCAGATCCAGAATCGATTTCTGCTCTGCCTTGGTTTCCTCTTTCCCTGCGTCTGATTCTGTCAGCATATCCGCGTAGTCCAGAAACGGGCTTAAGTTGACCCAGCGTTTCCCGATCAGTGCCGCTGCCCCATCCATCTTCAATCCGGATTCACTGATGCAAAACAGCATGTAGAAAGTCGGCTGGTCATCTGTGACAAAGACGATATCCTCTCCCACACTGCTCCTCCAGGCTGTCGACTGCTCTAAGATACGGGACAGGGAGGACCTCAGTGCGTCTCCCACCGCGTCTGCCACATCGCCGCCATCATCTGATTTCTCCAGCTTAATCTGGTTGCCGTCCAGATGAATGTTATTGAGGAAGTCGGACAGAATCCGTCCGAACGCCTCGGCGTCATCTCCGTCCTTCACCACCTGCGCCGCCAGCCGAAACACAGTAGACGCGGCATTCCAGATTGTGTCCGTGTTCAGCTGTAAGGACATCAGCATCCAGCGTTCATTTTCAAAGGTTTCGGTATCCGGAAGGGTAAGCCGGACAATCTTCCTGCCGGCGGGAAGCTTTTCGGGGATCTCTTCACGGTCCAGATGCTCCGTTTCAATCATCTCTTCCAGACTGTCAGAGTATGCCTCGTTTCCGCTCTCTTTCATCGCCCACTTCATCACGGCGCAGATCTGCGGATAATCCGTTTCCGGTGTCAGGCCTCCTGCTGTCATGATCCAGAACAGGACCGCGTCCTTATACTGCATGCCATCTTCCATGCATAAGCTTGCCGCGATGTGGTTCAGCAGAGAGGAATTGACATGCACACCGCCTCTGTCATTTGAATCATTGGGGATATCGGTCTGCGGTCCGTAGAATTCGTCCCACACATAAGCCGGCTGCTGATAAGCTGCAGGATCGCTCATGCTGCGGATCGCCTCTCCGGTCTGCTCTCCCAGAAGCCAGCGGGTATCGTCCGTTTCCTCAAGAATAGCCTCCGTCAGGTTGCCCAGAATATCAGACATAGCTTCATTGATGGCGCCCTGGTCATTCTCATACAGATTGCTGTTCATAACTGTTGAGGTAAATGTGTGCGTATATTCATGCGCCATGACGTCAAGTCCGCGCCCGAGCCCGAGGGGTTCCCCCGTCTGCGCATAAGGGGCATATCCAAACATCTGCCAGCCCTGAATCATTCCGATGCTGCATGCATTTTCATAAATCGTCCCGTCACTGGTGCACAGACCCTTCATGATGATCACATCAGTCCCTTCTCCGTCCGGTCCGATCCAGCCCATGTCCGCGTAGAAATCCCAGGCGTTCAGGTAGTTGTAATACATGTACAGGTCTTCGTTATCGAACGCGGCATTGTCGTCGCTCTGCACCAGCTCCAGCGGATGGCTGTCGTCATAGACGGCCTTCGCAAAATCTGCCACGGCAATTCTGCGGTTTACATCGCCCAGATACAGCCTGCCTTCCGCGTCTCTCATGACAGGAATCGTCACTGTCCTGACTTCATCTTCCTTCCCTTTGATCTCGCCGGTCCAGGTATCCGCCTCCATCCCTTCAAAGATCTTCTGCTTTCTGAATCCGCACAGAGCTTCATCACTTCCCGGCGCTTCCACCGCAAGGCTCTCCAGAAAATTGCCTGCAAGATCAACATAGTGCGCGATGTACGGATATTCCTCCTCTGCGTTCTCAGAATAAACAACCCAGCGCACTTCTTCCGGAACAGGATCATCGTCCGGATTATCCAGATTCAGATCCGCCATCACGGAAGGGATATAGCGGATACGTTCTGTGTATTCCGGGAGAATCTCCGCTGCTTTTCCTTCTTTCTCCAGCTTTTCCCGGACTACGTCTTCCGCCTGTTCCTGCGTGACAAGCGTTTCTTCTTTCCCGCACTCCGGTTTCAGGGAACTGAACACTGCACGGACCCTGTCATCCCTGACCGCAAGCTTCATGGTGCTTCCCATCACCATGGTACTGTCTGAGATCTGCTGGAAGGAATAGATCCTGACGTCATCGATCTCCATCTGATGCCACAGACGAAGGTCCGCAAGTGCATTGCCGCCCATCAGGCCCGCCGCGCTGTATGCCGCACGGTAAGCATCAAGTGCATCCCTGACATCACCCAGTGCATCTGCCTGATCCATATAGTAGACAATCCCGTCTTTCTCCAGGATCTGCGCATCCGGATTCGCTGCAAGGACCGCCTCCTTTGTCAGAGATGTGTCCTTTCCTTCCTGCTTCTTTTTTGAGACGGCATCGTCCCACTCCTTCAGACTCAGCCCTGCTTCCTGCCGGATGGTATTCTCACGCTGCAGAGCCAGCCGGATATCTGTATTCCACACTTGTCCGGACGCAACGTCTTCCGGCACGGTTTGCGTCGCCTCTGCCTGTACCGTTTCTGTCTGCGGCGCTTCTGTCTGCGCTGCCTCAGTCTGCATCGTTTCAGTCTGCACCGCTTCAGTCTGCGCCTGCCCGCTCTCCTGACTGCCGTAGGCTACAGGAGCGGCAAAAGGCAGCGC
>CAMIVF010000115.1 GCA_946401715.1 uncultured Clostridia bacterium
TGAGCCGTACCGACCGTATCGCGAAGTACAACCAGCTCATCAGAATCGAAGAGGAGCTTGGTGAGGTTGCTCAGTATCGCGGAAAAGACAGCTTCTACAACGTAAAGCTGTAATCCTGTAAAGAGTATTCTCAGGAAAACGGAGAATGCCGGCGGAAAACCGCCGGCATTCTTTTTTTATGTCTGCCTGTTTCTCTCTGCCTTCCGGTATTCATCGGGAGAGAGGTGATAGGTGTTGCGGAAGATCTTCCGGAAGTTCCCGAGGTTTGAATATCCTACCTCTGCCGCGATCCTGGAGACAGGATAGCGGGAGACCCGAAGCAGCCGGGCAGCTTCCGCCATTCTTATAGACTGGACCAGTTCTGTAAAGCTGCGGCCCGTATTCTGCCGCAGGACCCGCTGGACGTGGCGTTCACTGTAATTGAAGAGCTGTGAGAGCTCCGGAAGAGTGATCGTGGTGTAATGCTCCTGTATGTACTTCAGCATGAAGATCAGATTCTCACTCTGGCGCACTCTTGTGTGATCCGGGAATACCAGGTCTTTCTCGTGGTTTCTCAGCAGGATCAGAAAGAAATAGTCCATGAGATTTTTCAGGATCAGTTTATGAAAGGTGCGGTGACCTGTGCTTTCCCGGTATGCCGCAGAGAGGATATTCATGAGCTCGTCATCCCATTCACACCTGAAGAACAGGAATGGATGGGGATTGTTGGAATAGAGAGTGCGGGTGAAGAAATCCGCGAGGATCGTATCATTGTCCCGGAGAATGCCGAGGAAGGACCTCTCAAAGGTGCTCCTGCGGATCAGTACGCACAGAATATTCGCATCGCTGAAGCAGCGGAAGGCATGCCTGGAATCAGGGGCGATGATACAGATATTCCCTTTTGTAAGATGCATCTCTTCATTGACGATATAAGAGGTAAAACTGCCGCTCAGCACCACCTGTATGACAAAGAATTCAGTGGTGTGCCAGATCGGCGGGAACCAGGACAGATGCTGATGGAAGACAACGTCCGTGTCTTCCGGAAAAAATGCCTCTTCCCCGACGACAGAGGAACACTGCACCAGCGTCAGGGAATCGGGATACATCTCCACTGCCTGGAGGATCTGCTTCTCATAATACTCGTAGGAGTGGGGCAGCTGATAGGCAGAGTCTGCGGACTCTTCGCAGAAGGATCGGAAAGTGGACTCGATCTGACAGTGCTTTTCCGGTTTATCAAATGGATTCATAGTATACCCTTTCCGTGTCGGTGCGGATCCTGAAGAACCTGCTGGAAGTTATTTTCACTATATCCGAACTCCCTTTCTGCAGTCAATCCACAAATGTCGCAAAAGCGTCGCTGTATGTCGCGATTCTTCCTGTTATATGTTTAACAATAATGATATCTTTTAGATACGATATAGTATCTGGCAAGAACTGTGTGCATATGCGTACCGGTATTACTGACGGAGAATTGTGATGACAGAAGAGAAGAGAAACGTTCAGAGGGGAAGCCTGAGTGTTGCGCTGGGAGTTGGTTTTGTCTGGTTTACCAGTCAGTTCGGAGGAGGATTTGCCTCTGGAACCCAGCTGTATCAGTATTTTATCAATTTCGGGATCTGGTGCCTGGTGACCCCGGCGATTGCCCAGCTGTTTCAGGCTTTCTTCCAGTGGTATGCGCTCCGTTTTGCCTACGAGCATAAGACGGTGAATTACCGTGATTTCTGTGACTCCTTCTACGGAAGGTTCCGCTTCATCTTTTCAAATCTCTATGAGCTTGTCTACCTGATGCTGATTCTGCTGGCACCCTCCATCGCGTTTGCGACGGGCGGCTCCACACTTCATGAGCTGACAGGGATCCCTTATCTGATCTGCACCGTGATCGTGGGCATCTTCATCTACGTGATCGCCCTGTTTGATACGGATATGATCCGCAGGGCCGCATCTGTTGTGTCCTATATCCTGATCATCGGAGTGCTGGTCGTATTTCTCCCCAATATCATTGCCCAGTGGGGCGCCATCATGGACGCAGTGCGCCAGATGTCGGCAGGAACGCTGCCTGTCGGATCTGCTGCCGGCGGCGGATTCATGGAAGCTCTCTGGAACTGCATCATCTACGGCGCATATCATGTCGCCTCCATCGGCCTCTATGTGGCCCATGCCCAGAAGTTTACGAAGAAGAGTCAGTGCGCGTCCAGCATGATCCTCGGATTCATCATCAACGCGGTCGTGATCTCAGTCGTCAATTTCGGTCTGTTGGCAGTGGCCATGGATCCGAAGCTGGCTGACTATTCGGTCTACACGCTGCTGTTTGCCCAGAAGGGTGTTCTTCCATCTCTGATGGCTCCCATGGTCTCAATTCTGATCATCGTGGGTTCCGTTTTCTCGGCGGTCAACATGATCACCGGATTCGTAAACCGTGTGGTAACGGGGCTTGAGAAGAAGGATGACGCGAAGAAGGCACAGGCAAAGCGCAGCCTGCGCACGAGGGCCACAGCCCTGGTCTGCACGCTGCTCACATTCTCCATCGCCCAGTTCGGCCTGCTGCCGCTGGTCAAGCGCGGATACAGTTATCTCGGGATCGCCTGCATGGTGGTCATCGTGATCCCGTTCCTGGTCCGCATGGTCCTTGAGCTTCTGGGAAGCGTAAAGAAATGATCCCGGCAGGGCCTGAGAACTGCAATCAGCCATATGTAAATAACCATTGTAATGGAACATATAGATCCAATGCATGAATGCACAGCATTTTGCAGTAAGAGACACTGTTATTTTTTTCAAGGAGGTACACATGAGTATCAGACAGGACATCTACAGTAAACTCACTCAGCGTGCTTCCCAGCTGTTTGGAAAACAGCCGGAGGAGTTTTCTGAGAGTACCCGGTTTGTGGAGGACTGCAATGCCAAGTCAACGCAGTATTCACAGATCACAACCTTCCTGGAGGATGAGTTCGACACGGAGATTCCCTTCATGTCCTTCCGCCGCCAGGCAACCTTCGGGGAAGCCGTTGATTTCGTCCTGACCGAGTGTCTGGGAGAAGAGCCCGAGGCTCCTTCGCAGGAGACGGCTGCGCCTGCAGCGCCTGCGGCAGCAGCTCCGGCGACCGGACTTCGCAGGGAGATTCTGGACAAGCTGATCGAGCGCGCCAGCGGCCTGTTTGGCAAACCGGCTCAGGAGCTGTCTGAGGCGACCCGCTTTGTAGAGGACTGCAATGCGAAGTCGACCCAGTATTCCCAGATCACAACCTTCCTGGAGGATGAGTTCGATACCGAGATCCCCTTCATGTCCTTCCGCCGTCAGGCAACCTTTGGCGAAGCTGTGAATTATGTGCTTACCGAGTGCCTGGGTGAGGAACTGGATGCCCAGGAGGAGGCAGCACCCGCACCTGCGCCTGCGGCAGCTCCGGCACCCGCGCCGGCAGCAGCTCCCGCAGCGGCAGCACCGGCTGGCGGTTCTGCCAAGTCTGACCATGATGATGAACTGGCGAT
Source organism: uncultured Clostridia bacterium (assembly GCA_946401715.1). Lineage (GTDB taxonomy): Bacteria > Bacillota > Clostridia > Lachnospirales > Lachnospiraceae > Porcincola. Next base: position 3,463 of record CAMIVF010000115.1, read on the forward strand.
GCGTGAGCGCTTCACTCTGAAGGAGACCTTCAAGGGTGAGGAACTGGAAGCAGTCTACATGGTAGCCAGAAAGCCGGTCGCGGTGGATCCCTCTGTTGACCTTGCCGCTTCCGATGACCCGATGGCCCGCATGGGACAGGGCTTCTGCCCCGCATTCAATCAGAGAGTCTACGAATGCGCGCCCGGAATTCTCTGCGAGCAGGATGTGGGCGTGAAGATGCGTGACGGCGTCACGATCTACTGTGATATCTACCGTCCGAAGGATGAGAGCCAGAAGTATCCGGCGATCGTTTCCTGGTCCTGGTTCGGCAAGCGTCCGGGCGAGGGCATGAGCGAATGGCAGATCATGGGCGTTCCGCCTCACACTGTATCGAAGTTTGCGAAGTTTGAGTCCCCGGATCCGATGTACTGGGTCTATCAGGGATATGCGGTGGCCAATGTTGACGTCCGCGGAGCAGGCCATTCCGAGGGCAACGTCCACATGTTCACCCACCAGGACCGTGAGGACGGCTATGACTTCATCGAGTGGCTGGCTGTCCAGCACTGGTGCAACGGCAATGTCGGCATGTCCGGAAACTCCGGAGTCGCCATGCATCAGTGGGGCGTTGCTTCCATGCAGCCGCCGCATCTGAAGTGCATCGCTCCCTGGGAGTGCTCCACCGACCTGTACCGTGAGTCCTTCTATGAAGGCGGCGTTCCGGCCTTGTCCTTCAACAAGTTCATTTCCGCCCAGGTAACGGGTACCGGCGGCGTGGACAGCCAGGTGGACATGGCGATCAAGTATCCCTTCATGAACGGCTACTGGGAAGACAAGCGCCCGGATTTCTCCAAGGTCACCTGCGCGGTCTATCAGACCGCAGGCTTCTCTCATTTCCATCTGAGAGGCTCCATGCAGGCCTTCCGCAAGGCCAAGACCAAGCTGAAATGGCTCCGCGCACACCGTGACTTTGAGTGGCCGGATACCTATCAGCCGGAGAATCTCGAGGATCTGAAGAGATTCTACGACCGCTATCTGAAGGACATCCATAACGGCTGGGAGATGACTCCCCATGTACGTCTGGACATCATGGATGCCTATGACTGCGATTATCAGGTACGCCGTCCGGAAAATGAGTTCCCGCTCAAGAGGACAGAGTACAAGAGATATTATTTCGACGCTTCCGATCCGCAGCATCTGACCATGAAGGACGCGCCGGTAACTGTGGAGAGTTCCGTAGCCTACGACGGCAATACAGAGCAGGTCGAGTTCGACATGACCTTCGAGGAAGACACCGAGCTGACCGGATACATGTATCTGCATCTGTATGTCGCTGCCGAGAGCTACAACGACATGGATATGTTCGTGAACATCCAGAAGGCGGACGAGAACGGCAACTGGCTGCCCTGGTCGGTTCTGAATGAGCCGCATCCGGGTGCGTGGGGCAAGTGCCGCATCTCCCGCAGAGAGCTGGATCCGAAGGAGTGCCAGAAGGTGAAAGGCCTCATGATCCAGCCGGTCATGGCCCACAAGAGAGACCTGAAGGTACAGCCGGGCGAGATCGTACCGGTGGACATCGAGATCGTACCGAGTGCGCGTATCTGGCACAAGGGCCAGAAGCTGCGTGTGCAGATCGCCGGCCGCTACATCCGCGAGGGATGGTTCGAGCCGCTGGCCTGGGATACGGACAATCACGGACGTCAGATCATCTATACCGGCGGACAGTATGAGTCCTTCATCCAGGTGCCGGTGATCCCGCCCAAGTACAGAGCAGGAGACTACGTCTATCGCTGAGAAGGAATCAGACAGTGATAAGTGGTATCGGAACAGACCTTCTGAAAATGAGTGAGATTCCCGCCGCCTCTTTGGCGGAGGGGGATCCCTTCTATGAAAAGATCTACACCGGAGAGGAAAAGCGCCAGGCAGCGGCCTCCACAGACCGGGAGAACTGGCTCAGAAGACGGTTTGCGGCCAAGGAGGCGGTCTTCAAGGCACTGGGAGAGGATCCGGATACAGCCAGGATCTGCGAGATCGAAGTGCTGGATGACGAACTGGGAGCACCCCATGTGGTGCTGCATGGGACGCTTCTTGCCCGCGCGCGCGAGCGCGGTACGAAGGAAGTGCTGATCTCGCTCTCATCCGACGCTGAGTATGCACTGGCATTCGCGGCGGCGCAGACTCAGGCCTCCCCGATGAAAGGAAAGGATGAATGATATGACACTGATTGAGACATTGATCGAGAAAGCGAAGATAAGCCCGAAGAGAGTCGCGCTTCCGGAGTGCGAGGCAGATAAGACGCTTCTTGCCGCAAGGCGTGTCAAGGACGAAGGGATCGGCATCCCGGTCCTGGTCAGCGATCCTGCGGTGATCCGTGAGACCGCTGAGCGTGTCGGCGTATCGGTGGACGATATGGAGATCGTCGATATCACCGATGAAGCTTTCCGCGATGAAGTGATCGCAAAATACATGGAGTATCCGGATACCAAGCGCCAGCTTTCCGAAAAAGGCGCGCGCCGCAAGATGAAGAATGCGATGTACTACGCCATGATCATGGAGGCGGCCGGCCTTGTGGACTGCACCTTCTGCGGCCATGTGAATACGACCGGCGACGTGCTGATGACAGCCATGCAGGCGATCGGCATGCAGGACGGAGTGGACGTCCCGTCCATCTTCGCACTGACAGAGATCCCCGGCTTCCAGGGATCGGAAGGCAATCTGCTGGCACTGGCGGACTGCGGACTCAACCCCGAGCCCAAGGCGGATGACCTGGCTTCCATCGCCATCGCCACCTGCGATAACGTGAAGGCTCTGATGGGCTGGGAGCCGCGCTGCGCATTCCTCAGCTTCTCAACACTGGGAAGCGGAGCAGCGGAGAGTGTGGACCGCATCAATGAGGCGATCGGCATCGTGAAGCAGCGCAGGCCTGATCTCAAGGTGGACGGAGAGTTCCAGCTTGATACGGCTGTCCTGGAGGCAGTTGCGGCAAAGAAGGTGAAAAGGGAGAGCGAGGTTGCCGGTAAGGCGAATATCCTGATCTTCCCGGATCTGACCGCTGCCAATATCGGCATCAAGATGATCCAGATCTTTGCCGGCGGCAAGGGATACGGACATACCCTGTCGGGATTCAACCGTCCGGTGGCGGATTCCTCCAGAGGATCCTCCGTGGAAGAGATCGTGGGCGATATCGCCATGGTGATCATCGCCGCGCAGGGATGAGAAAGGAGTCACACAATGGGATATAAGATCTTTACGCTGAGCCCCGGTTCCACATCCACAAAGCTTGCGGTATTTGACGGGGAGGAGCGCCTCTTCAAGGCCAATGTGCAGCATGACCCGGAGGTTCTGAAAACCTTTGCCAGAGTCAGCGAGCAGAAGCCCTACCGGGTAGAGACGATCCTGACAGAACTGAAGAAAGCAGGGATCGATATTGCGGATATGGACGCGTTCTCCGCATACTCGGGCGGACTTGCTTCCACCCCGGGCGGAATCTTCCCGGTCAATGACAAGATCCTGGATGACTGCACGTCCGGAAGGCTGATGGAGCATCCGGCCATCCTCGGAGCGCAGATCATCGCAGCCTTTGCGCAGCAGACAGGAAAGCCGGCTTATCTGGTCAATCCTCCCGATGTGGATGAGTTTGAGGATGTAGCCAGGGTGACCGGCATCAAAGGGATCTACAGGGAATCCCACGTCCATGTACTGAACCAGAAAGAGGTTGCCATGAGGGCTGCCGCGTCTCTGGGAAAGAAATATGAAGAGTGTAATTTCGTTGTCTGCCATGTCGGCGGAGGCACCTCCATCACAGCCCAGAAGATGGGTAAGATCGTGGATGCCAACGACGTACTCAACGGAGACGGACCGATGGCTCCGAACCGCAGCGGATATGTTCCGCTGATGCCGGTCGTGAAGATGTGCTACTCCGGAAAGTACACCCTGGACGACATGAAGAAGAAGATCAGCAAGACCGGCGGTCTGCTGGGACTTCTCGGAACCGACAACATGATCGAGATCCGCGAGAGGATCGCAAAGGGAGATAAGTGGGCAGAGCTGGTCGCTCAGAACTTTGCCTATCAGCTGGCCAAGTATATCGGCTCCTATGCCTGTGTTCTGGAAGGCAGGGTAGATGCAGTCGTTATGACCGGCGGCGTCTCCAACGATGAGCAGTTCATCGCGGATGTGAAGAAATACGCAGGATGGGTCGGACCCTTTATCGTCTACGGCGGCGACTTTGAGATGGAAGCTCTCGCTTCCGGCGCGATCCGTGCCCTGTCGGGAGCGGAGGAGACGAAGGAGTACACCGGTGAGCCGGTGTGGACCGGATTTGATTTTGAGCCGAAGGAGTAAAGATGGCAAGAAGACAGAGACTCTGTCCTGAGATAACGGATCCTTCCCTTCGGGGATTTCTGGATATGCTTCCGGACATCCGCGCATTTAACACACAGCTTGTGATGGAACAGA